>CBDTYX010000006.1:0-21896 GCA_965364745.1 uncultured Desulfovibrionaceae bacterium
CCTTTGGCGTAAACCTCGCCTAAAAGATACATGGCTTCCTGGTCGCCGCCCGCAGCCGATTTAAGATACAAAGCCATGGCCCGATCATGGTCAACGGGCACGCCTTCGCCTTTGGCGTAAGCCTTGCCCAAAGCGCGTAAACCGCGGATGTCATCCTGCGCGGCCGAGCGCTCAAACCAGCTTACCGCCTCGGCATAATCACGCTTGACCGCCTTGCCCTGGCGGTAATATTCGCCCACATAAAATTGCGCTTCGGAATAGCCCATTTCCGCGCCTTTCATAAACCAGTCAAAGGCCTGCTTGTAATCGCGCTTAACGCCCCGGCCCAGATCGTAAGCTTCGCCCAAAGCGCTTTCCGCATAGCCGCCGTTTGCGCCCAGGGCTTCGCGAAAGGCCTGCACAGCGGCCTTGCGGTCGCCGTAGGGTTCCGGCGCCCAAAAATAAACCACGCCCAAATTGTAGGCGCCCAACTCATAGCCTTGATCAACCAGACGCTGATAGAGCTCTATGGCCTTTCCCCAGCTCTGCGGCACGCCCATGCCCCAAGTATACAAAATAGCCAGGTTGTTTATGCACCCCAAATGATTCTGATCCGCGCCCATTGCATACCACTTGGCCGCTTCCGCATAATCGCGGGGCACTTTCCCGCTCGAGGCATAGATATAGCCCACCGTGAACTTGGCGTCGGCATTGCCTTGCAAGGCTATGCGCTTGTACCACTCCAGGGCGTCGGCCATGCGGCCTTCGCCAAAGCGGCCATGCTCGTAGGCCTGGGCAAGACTCACCTGGGCCGGCGCATATCCGGCTTCGGCGGCCTGGCGCAGCAGGTTGTCGGCGTTGGGCCGGCCCTGTTCCGGGGTCACGCCGGGCACTTTATATTCATCGTATATGACTGAAAGCAAAAACGCGGCCTCCGGGCTGCCCGCCTTGACCGATTTGTTCAACAAACGAACTGCTTCCTCAATATCCTGGTTATGGAGCATCTCCTGGGCCTGCGCGTATAAGGCGTCGGCTTCGGCGCTCTTGGCGGGGGCGAGGGTGGGCGCAGCCTGGCGCGAGGCGCAGCCGGCCAGGACAAAGGCCAGAAGCAGCACAGCCGTAAACTTTAAAATTCTGGACATAATTGATTCTCCTTAAAGACAAAACGGGCAAAGATGCGCACAAGGCCCGAATGCGTCACACATCCGGGCCTTGCAACTAGCATTTTAGTTCGCTGTCTACCTAGCCGCCAAGGCGCTGCAAAGCCGCGCGAGACTTGACCGCAATGGGCGCGACATCAAAATCGCGGGTATAGCTGGCCCGGGGCAACTCGTTGATGGTGTAATCCGCCGCAGCCCGATACCACTCACGGGCGCTCTGCACGTAGCCTGAGTGTTCCAAGATTTCAGCCAGCAGGAACATGGCTTCCTGGTCGCCTTTTTCCGCGCCTTTCAGATAATAATTCTTGGCTTTGGCCTCATCGCGCGGCACGCCCTGCCCGTTGGCATAAAGCTTGCCCAGCCCGCGGTAGCCCCAATAATTATACAGTTCCACGGCGTGTTCAAAGTATTCTTTGGCTTGAACATAATCCACAGGCACGCCACGGCCGGTGCGGTACATCTCGCCCAAAGCGACCATAGCTTCGGCCCGATTATAATCGGCAGCGCTCCGGTACCATTTGGCAGCTTCCTTATAGTCACGCTTAACGCCACGACCGGTCTCATACATTTCGCCCAAGGTCACCTGGGCGTAGGTGTCGCCGTTTTCGGCCGCGGCTTTGATCGCCGGCACGGCTTCCTTGTAATTGCGGAAAGGCGGCGCGGCGTACAATTTCAGCTCGGCCAGATTATACCTGGCTGTAGGTCCTGCGCTGCCTTCCATAGCCCGGGTATACAGCTCAGCGGCCTTGGCATGGTCTTTGGGCACGCCCTGACCCACCAGATACAGGTTGGCCAGATTGTTTTCACCTGTGCTGCTGCCGTTTTCCGCAGCCAAAGCATACCACTTGGCGGCTTCCGCGTAGTTCAGCTTGGCTTCGATGCCCTCGCTGTAAATTTCACCCAAAATGCAGGCCGCGTAGGTGTTCTCTTTTTCAGCCGCACGCTTGAACCAGTAAACGGCCTGATCAATATCCTGCTCCACCGGCCAGAGCGCCGCCTTGGCCGGACAATCGGGGCCGCAGGCGCACACCGGCCCGCAGCCGCACAGCTTGCGATAGCCTTCGGCCAAAGTGGTCATGGCTTCCATATCGCCTGCTTCCGCGGCGCGGGTCAGCCACTCAGTGGCTTTAACCGTGTCTTTTTCCGCATAGCGGCCGTCTTTATAAATATTGGCCAAATGGAACATGGCCGGCGTATGCCCGGCTTCAGCCGCGTCGGTGGTCAACTTGACTATGGCCGAGTTCCGCTCCTTTTCGCTTACGCCCTCAAGGCTATCGGTTTCATAAAGATTGGCCAGGGCAAGAGAAGCTTCGGGAAGTCCGCCGCGCACGGCCCTTCCGTAAGCATCGGCCGCGGCTTTATATTCGCCGTTGTATTCGGCGCTGCGGCCCTGTTCATAAAAAGCCTGCGCATCAGAAGCAGGCGTTTTGCCTAAGGAAGGGGCCTTGCCGGCGCAGCCGGTGAGCAGGCCCACCGCCAATACCAAAGCCGCCAGCACAGGGAAGGCGATCGGCATTAATTTAAAACGATTTTTTATGTTCATGGTCTGCCCTTCCAAAAATTTTTTTGAACATTTTGCAACAATGCCCCCAATCAGGGTTCAGGAGGGGGGAACCTGAAGGGGCCTTGCTCCTTGGGGTTCCCCCCTCCCTACGAGTTCACGTCTATTCGCCGCCCAGGCGCTGCAGCGCGGCGCGGCCCTTGGCGTTATACCGGGCCACCTTTTCCGGGTCCCAATAATGAGATTCGGAAGCCGGATACTCGGCGGCCTGGCGATACCACTTGCGGGCCGCGATGGGATCTTTGGCCGTGCCTTCGCCCCGCTCGTACATCTGACCGAGCATGAACATGGATTCCTGATCGCCCATTTCCGCAGCCTTGGTATACAACTCCAGCGCACGGGGGTAATTGCGCTCTATGCCTTCGCCGCGATAAGCAGCCCCGGCTTCGCCGCGATAGCCCCAGGCCAGGCCGCGACTGGAGGCTTTTTCAAATAAAATCAGCGCCTTGTTGTAGTCGCGTTTGACTCCAAGGCCGCGGCGATATAGCTCGCCTAAAAGGAACTGGGCATCGGCAAAGTCCTTGTCCGCAGCCAAGCCGTACCATTTGGCGGCTTCCGCATAGTTGCGGGCCACGCCCACGCCGTTTTCATAGCATTCGCCCAGGGCGCTTTCGGCATAGGCGTAATTTCCGGAAGCGGCCGCGTTCTTGAACAAGCGGAAGGCTTCCTTGTGGCGCAGGGCCTGGTCTTTGCCGGCCGGGGCGTAATAGTAAAGCACCGCCATGTTGTAGCCGTAAGAGTTTTCGCCGTAGCGCTCCATCAGGTCTTCATGCAGGTTCACGGCCTTTTCGTAATCATGCGGCACGCCCCGACCCCGGAAGTATAAAAAGGCCAGTTCGCTCTGGGCGTGGGCATCGCCCTCGGCTGCGGCGCTTGCATACAGTTTGGCCGCAGCGGCGTAATCAGGGCTGCTGCCGGCGCCGCCCCGCGCGTACAGGTCGGCCAGCCTGTCCCGCCCTCCGGCGGCGGCACTTTTGTCGCTGTTGGCGGCCAGGCGCTCATACCAATATTTGGCCTGCCCGTAGTCCTGGTCAAAGCCGAAGCAGCAACTGGAGCCGCAATCGCAGTCCGGACCGCAGCCGCAGCCTTCATAATAAGCATAGCCCAGCTTGGCCTGCGCGTCAGGGTAACCGGCCTCGCCGGCCTTGAGCAGCCAAGAGCGGGCTTCGATCATATCCCGCTTCACGCCGCGCTCGTCCGCGTACATGCCTGCGGTTTTATACTGCGCCGGGGCATAGCCGGTCTTGGCCGCCTGGAGGTATAAATTGAACGCCGCCTTATCCGCGGCTTCCTGGGCGCTTTCATCCTTGCCCGGCTTCACCGGCGCGTAACCGCTCAAATACAACTCGGCCAACTCGCAGGCGGCTTCGGGACTGCCGGCGCGGACAGCTTTTTCATAAGCGGCCACGGCGGCCTTCACCTCCGCTTCGTCAGAGGCTCTTCCGTACAAATCCTGAGCCTGGGCGTACAGCTCCGGCGCGTCGGGCGACTGGGTTTTGGCCAGAGTCGGGCCTTTGCCCGCACAGCCTGCCAAAGCCAGCAACAGGCCGAAAATCAGGGTCAAACACAAATTTCTCATGGTCAACATTCCGATACCTTTGTACATATATTAGTTTACCTGCTGTCTTTATTTACCACATAAAAAAATCGCAAATTAAGCTCACGTGTTCCAGCCATAGCACCATATGACCGCCAAATCTATCAAAATAAGAAAAAAAATCGAGTCCCGGCTGCTTCCGGTCTTGTTGGCAGCGATGATGGGCAGGAATAGGCCTAAAACATGTGGGGAGACCTTTCTTTTTTTACGCATTGCCTGAAGCCGCCCGCGCGGGCGATTTCAGCCGTCCGCGCCTTTCCCGGCGCAACGCGAACTTGCGTTCCCGCCCTTTCATTTTCTTTGTCATTACCCTGAATATCCGTTAAAGTGCTTTTGCTATGCGAATTTTAATGCTCGGCGATATTTTCGGCCAACCCGGCCGCAACGCGCTCAAAACCCGCCTGCCGGACTTACGGCAAAATCTGGCAGTGGACCTGGTTATCGGCAATGCCGAAAACGCCTCGGGCGGCGTAGGCCTGACCCGGGACAGCATGGTTGAACTCCTGGCCATGGGCATTGACGTGCTGACCAGCGGCAACCACATCTGGCGCCACAAAGATGTTTACCACAGCCTGGACAAAGAGCCGCGCCTGTTGCGGCCGGCCAATTACCCGCCGGGCGCGCCGGGCCGGGGTCTTGGCGTCTTCACCCTGCCCGACGGCCGTGAGGTCGCGGTTATGAACCTGCTGGGCCGGGTGTTTCTGGACAATGTGGACTGCCCTTTTCATACGGCCGCGGCCCTCTTGGCTGAAATTCCGGATCGGGTCAAAATCCGGGCAGTGGATTTTCACGCCGAAGCCAGCAGCGAAAAAATGGCCATGGGCTGGTGGCTGGACGGCAAAGTTTCCCTGGTGGCGGGCACGCACACCCATGTGCAGACCAATGACCCGCAGATCTTGCCCGCCGGCACAGGGTTTCTTACCGACCTCGGCATGTGCGGGGTTAAGGCTTCGGTCATCGGCATGAACGTCGAAAACAGTGTGGCCCGCTTTGTCGGCGGCCTGCCTGTGGCTTTCAAACCGGCCAAAGGCGCGGCCGCCATCAACGGCCTGCTGGCCGACATTGACGATACAAACGGCAAAGCTCTGGGTCTTAAACTGATAAACATCCCGGCCTGACGCGAAACGCGCCTGTATTGACAAAACCAGCCATAGTTTGCGACAGATATATTCTTTTTGACTCAGGACTCGGAGACTAAAGACAATGGACATAGATAAGCAAATGGAACTGATCCGGCGCGGCGCCGTGGATATTATCGATGAAGCGGAGCTGCGCAAAAAGCTGGCCCGGGGCAAACCCCTGCGCGTCAAAGCCGGCTTCGACCCCACCGCGCCCGACCTGCACCTGGGGCACTCGGTGCTCATTCAAAAGCTTAAACACTTTCAAGAACTGGGGCACGAGGTTATCTTTCTCATCGGCGATTTCACCGGCATGATCGGCGACCCTTCCGGCCGCTCCGACACCCGCCCCGCCCTCACCCGCGAGCAGGTGCTGCAAAATGCCGAAACCTACAAGGCCCAGGTCTTCAAGATCCTCGATCCGGCTAAAACCGCAGTGGAATTCAACTCCACCTGGATGAGCGGCCTGTCGTCCGTGGATTTCATCCGCCTGGCCTCCCACTACAACGTGGCCCGCATGCTTGAGCGCGAAGATTTCCGTAACCGTTACGAAACCGGGCAATCCATTGCCGTGCACGAATTTCTCTACCCCCTGATTCAGGGGTATGACTCTGTGGCCCTTAAAGCCGACATTGAACTGGGCGGCACGGACCAGCTTTTCAATTTGCTCATGGGCCGCCATCTGCAGAGCCATTACGGGCAGGAACCGCAGTGCATTCTCACCGTGCCTCTTTTGGAAGGCCTCGATGGAATCAAAAAAATGTCCAAATCTCTGGGCAATTATGTGGGCATCACTGAAGCGCCGGGGCAGATCTTCGGCAAGCTCATGTCTGTGTCCGACGAGCTGATGTGGCGCTATTTCGAGCTGTTATCCGACATGAGCCTTGAGAGCATCGCGCTTTTGCGCGAAAAAGCTGCGCAGGGCGAAGCTCACCCTAAAACGGTCAAGGAATCCCTGGCCTTTGAACTCACTGCCCGCTACCACGGAGAAGATGCGGCCATGGCCGCCAAAGATGAATTCAACGCCGTGTTTGCCAAGGGTGGCGCGCCTGAAGATATGCCCTGCGTGAGCCTAGCTCCGGATGAAGAAAATTCCGCGCCGGCCGTGCTGGAAAAAGCCGGGGCCGTGGCCTCGCGTGGCGAGGCCCGCCGCCTCATCCGCCAAGGAGCCCTCGCCGTAAATGATGTCCGCTGGTCTGATGAAATCGCGCCTCTGCCCGCGGGCGAGCATGTGCTCAAGTTGGGCAAGAAGCGGTTCATCAAGGTTATTGTTCCTTAAAACGCAAAATTGCGGAGACGCAGGTGGCTGAACCCAAAAAATTTAAAAACGCGCTGAAAAAGATACCCTACACGGACTTTGCCCGCCGGATGCAAGACGCGGACTTTGCCCGCCGCGTGGTGCTGGACAACGCCGCCTACCTTGCCCTGATCAAAAACGGCTGGGTGCAAAGCTGGTCCGGCGCCATCTTCAGCTTGCTGGGGCCCGCGTTTCTGGCGGCGGGTGTTATAGCTCTGGCCTTTTTACCCTATTATGTGGGCGGCATGCTTATTGCCGCGGCGCCGGTGAGCTTCGCCCTGTCGAGGTATATAACCAAGCAGACCATCTGGCGCGAATTCAGGGGCCAGGGCAAGCTGCCCCTGGTGGAAGTGGAGCGCCTTTACAATATCGCTGTGGAAAACGATCTTATTTGGAAGTATGAAGACCGCCCTTAATTAGAGCCGCAACAACTTAACACGCTATAGCCATGAACGTTAAACTCCTGGGCTTTTTCGCCAAAGACATTGAGCTGCCTCCGCCGTTGTGGGAAAATAATCCGGCCGGCTTTCTGGTTATGGCACATCCTTCGGAAAATTACCCTACCGTGGCCCTCAAAAGCGACGGCGGCTTCACGGTGGATGCCTATGTGCTCGGCCAGGATGAGTTTTTAAGCGAGTTTCATCCCTCGGGCAAAGCTCTGCACGCAGCTTGGGCAAATGCCCTGACCGAACTGCAACAAACTCTGGCCCATAACGCGCCTTTGCGCGGCAACCCGCAAAGCGCCGAGCTGCTTGATGCTGTGCGGCGGCTGTGCCGCACCGCCCGCGATTTGCCCGGCCCCGACGCCAGACGCGCCGAGGAGGATCTTGCACGCGAAGTGATCGTTGCCGCGAATTTCTCCGGAACAACCACCCTGTTCAACCACATTCTGGTGGATGCGGCCATCAACCACCGCCGGGCGGGAAACCTTCACCAGGCGGTGTTTTACTACAGCAAGGCCCTGGAATCAGATGCGGAAAATCCCAATATCATGTTCAACTTATCCAGGGTTTACCACGAATTGGGCGCCGATACCGAGGCCAGAGCCGTCTTGGAACAAATTTTGAGTTTCAGCCCGGGTATGCATGTCGCCAAACAATACCTTGATTTTTTGGGAAAATAAGCTCTGCTCGCCATTATATAGATTTATTGCACCGAATAACCGGAATTTCTGGACGTAACCCCGCCTTTTAAAGTATGGTCTTTATGCGACACATAATTCTAGGAGGCCAAGCCTATGGATGAACGCCGTTCATCGCAAAGATTTCCTCTGGATAACCTTTATTTTGTGGAAATCTGCTTTAAAAACTCGGATACCACCACTTGCATGCTGCTGAACCTGAGCCGGGGCGGGGCTATGCTCAATTTACCCGGCGCCATGCAAAAACCCTTGCCGGTGGTCGGCACCACCTTTACGGTCATCAGCGGCCCGGAAATCTTCAATGGCGTACTGGAAGGCCACACCGGCCGCATTGTCTGGATTAAGGACACCCTGTGCGGCATCGGCCTTGACAAACCCTTGGGGCGTGAATGGGAAGGAGCCCTGGTCAGCCCGGAAAATCCGGGCTGAAATACAAGCCTTTACGGCCTGGCGGCCCCTGCCGTCCAAAAAGGCTAGGCAAAAAGCAGGCTCGGGAGAGGAAAGCTTCAAGGGATGCGCCTTGAGATTCTCCTCTCCCGATCGAAAAACTAAAGGCGGTTGCGCATGGCCTGGGCCGCCGGAGCCACCAGATCACGCAAAGTATCAGACATTAAATTGGAAATATTGCTGTCGCTGGGTAAAAACTGCGCGTTTTGCTTGCACCAGAAGCTTTCCGTGTAAATGGCCTTGCCGCTGCTGTCGCTTAAGTGCAGGGTTATCTTCATATCCACGTCATAGCTGGTGTTCCCGGTTTCCGTAAGCCATAAATTCTCCACACTGCCGGAAATCACCGGAGCTCCGGGAGAGCTTACGCCTTCCCCGGCGTAATAAACCTGTACGCCCTGGCGGACAAATTCATCGGCCAGCGCCCGGCTTACCCAGTCGCTGACCCGCACATCGCCGGCAAACAGCCCGCCGTCCTTGCGCTGACCCACGGCCACCGTTTGCGGGCGCCTGTCTTCAAGCTCCAGCAAGGTGACCTCTTTGCCGCTGTTTTGCAAAACAGGGCCCACGGCCACATAACGTAAATTAACCACATCGCCCGCACAACCGCTGATAAGCCCGAGAGTCAGCAGCAGGGCCGCCCCGGCCAAAATTTTCTTAAGCACCATTGTCGTCATAAGCACACCCTTTATATGCTGAAAGTGGATGTAAAATGTTCCTGCCGGGAACTATACTCCCTTGCGTCCCGCAGGGGAAGTCTCGATAAAGGGCCGTCCTGCAAAGATTATTCGTCTCCTGGCCTTTTTAAGCAAAACTTGGCGATTGCCTCCTGAATCCGGCGTCTTATCGCTGAAAAAAAAGGATCCTCGCCGATTTTCTTAAAAAACATACAGAAAATATGATTGACAGCCGCCTGGTCTTTGCCTAGTACATATGCAAAAGAACCGGCCGACGAGTGTCGTCAGCCATAAACCTAAATGGATGGAGTTGAAAATAATGACCAAAGCTGAACTGGTAGATCAGATTCGTGCCAAGGCCGGCTTGGCTTCCAAAGCCCAAGCTGAAAGAGTGCTCAATGCAACCCTTGATTCCCTGACTGATGCTCTCAAGTCGGGTAACTCCGTTACCTTCACCGGTTTCGGCAGCTTCAAAGTGGTTCAGCGCGCCGCGCGCAAGGGCCGCAACCCCCGTACTGGTAAAGAAATCAACATCCCCGCGAGCAAGGCGGTCAAGTTTACCGCCGGCAAGCTGCTCAAAGAAGAAGTCAATTAATCACAAAAACGGGGCGCGGACCAAAATCCGCGCCCTTTTTTTCTCAATTTCGCTCCGCTTTTCTTTGCAAAATTTTCAGCGCCCCTTGCACGCTTAAAAAGCGTCCTGTCCTCCTGGGTTTTTGGGTCGCAGCCCGTTGAACGTTATCCCCGTCAACCGGTCCTCTGGCACTAGGTATACGGTTCTCACCGTAAATTCGCCTGAGGAGCGCACATAAGCCCTGTAGCCGGCGGAGGAGGACGCCTCTTTTTCCGCCTCCTCAAGCACAGATTCCCCCAAAGCTCCGTCCACCTGCTCTTTGCTCCACCTCGTGCCGGTCGAATCCAATCCTAACATAAACAAGGTCCCTCGCGCCCCAAGCGAATTCAACTGCCCCAGATGCGTCTCGCTGATTATTGTCCCGTCGCTGAGCTCTATGCTTTCACCGCCGAAATAAAATGGTCAGTAATTGCCGTCGCTGTGCGAACTGAAAGCAAAACCCAACGCCTGAGCCGTGTCCAAAGACACGGGCATGTCTTGCTCCAGTTCCTTGAGCAAGGTAAACAGGCCCATGTTCAGAGTTTTTGTTTGTGTTTGCGGCGCCTCGCCCTGCACAGCCGCCCCCCGGCGCGGCCTGGGCCGGGGCAAGCGCAAACAGGCAAACTAACGCAAATGCGAACAAACAACAGATTACCCGCATTAGAACACTCCGGGATGCCCGTAAAACAAATTATAAGTCAACCAATTCAACAGCTTCACGGCTGATGTCCATGCCCAAAAACCACCTGCCCACTTCGGCAAAGCGGGCCGGATCATCGGTGGTCAAAAAATGAGTGGCCGCAGGCGCTGCGTTCCCCGCGCCCAGCTTGCGCCCGCGCAAAACGTCGGCCACCGCCGCGGCCGTGGTCGCCGCTGAATCAACCAGGGTGACCCCTTGGCCCACCACCTTGCCGATGGTTTCCTGCAACAACGGAAAATGGGTGCAACCCAGGACCAGGCAGTCAGGTCTGTTTGCCGCATCCCGTCCACCGCTCTTCGGCGCGAACACAGCGTCCAGATAGTGCGCAGCCACAGCCTCGGCAATGGACCCGCTAACCAGACCCTCTTCGGCCAGGGGCACAAACAACGGGCACGGCAGAGCCGTGATGACGGCATCGGGACGTAGAGCCAAAATGGCCCGCTGGTAGGCGCCGCCTTCAATGGTGGATTTTGTGCCGATCACCGCAATGCGCCCGCTTAATGATGCGGCGCAACCGGCCGCCGCGCCCGGCTCGACCACGCCCAGCACGGGCAGATAGGGGAAAGCCTCCATCAGGGCGGGCAAGGCCACGGCGCTGGCCGTATTACAAGCAACCACCAGCATCTTGATGCCGCGCTCGACCAATTGCCCCGCGCATTGCAAGGCATAGCGCCGGATGGTGGCCGGGCTCTTGGCGCCATAAGGCAGCCTGGCGGTATCGCCCAAATATAAAACGCTCTCGCCGGGCAGATGGGCGCGCACCGCCGCCAACACGGTCAAACCGCCCACGCCGGAGTCAAACAGCCCGATGGGCAGGTTATTGTTTTTCATTTGAAGTTACTGCCTTTCAGGGAGGGGTTCGCAATGGGTCTCGGAAAGCGGGCCGTGCAGAGAGCCGAGTACGGCTTCGAGTACAATGCCTTCCCGGCTGGGCGCGTTAAGCCGCAAACTCTCCCGAATGCCGTTGGCTACAAAGCGCATGGCCCGCGCGCAGGCAATGGTCAAGTCTTCTTTACGCAGCAGGGAGCCGGTGAGCACGCTGGTAAAAATATCTCCCGTGCCCGGAAAGTCCGCCGGAATATATTCGCAACTGACCCGCCAGAAAAATTCTTTGCCTTTGGCCGGGCGCTCGTAAGCCAGCACATAACTGCCGTGGGCGTCGCCCTCGAGCACGGCGCTGGTGATCAGCGCTGTTTTCGGCCCCAGATCGGCCAGACGGCGCAGCCAGTCCCGAGCTGCTACCAGATCAAGCCCGCTGCGATATGGTTCGTCAAGCAGCAAAGCGGCTTCGGTAAGATTGGGCGTAATTACGTCGGCCCGACTTACCAGCCGACGCATGCCGACGACCATTTCCGCGGTCATGGTCGCGTAAAGCTCGCCGTTATCGCCCAGCACCGGATCAATTACGACCAGAGTCCCTTTATCCGCAAACACATCCAGGCAAGTGTCGACAACGGCCACCTGCTCGGCCGAGCCCAGAAAACCGCTGTACACCGCGTCAAATTTCAAATTCAGCGTCCGCCAATGCGCGATGAATCTATGCATTTCCGCGGTCAGGCTTAAAAATGAAAACCCGCTGAACTGCGAGGTATCGGTAGATAAAAGCGCGGTGGGCATGGCGCAAGTTTGCACGCCTAAAGTGGAAAGCACGGAAATTACCGCGCTTAAAGAGCTGCGCCCGATACCGGATAAATCGTGGACAGCCATAACCCGCGGCACTCTGTTCATAATCCTGCTCCTTGCCCCATAGCAAATTACGTTTGAGTTTTCCGCTTAATCGCGAGCAAAGCTCGTCTTCGGAAAACTCGCGGACGTTGCTCCCCGGAATCGTTTACCCGCTTTAGCCCGGTGAGGCAAGACGCCGGTCGGGTGAAAAATTCGTCCGCGCAAAGAAAATATCGGCGTCCGACTCAGCAGCCGGCCCGGCGCTCTTTTAATTTATCGAGCAGATGCGCCGGAACCCGCAAGCCGCCTTTACCCGAGCCCAACGTTATCTTCGGCTTATTTCGGCCGTGATAATCCGACCCGCCGCAGAGAAGCAAGCCGTTAGCGGCGGCCAGATCCACCGCCCGGCGAACCTGATCGGCATTATGCTCCGGGTGATAGGCTTCCAAGGCATCCAGACCGGCCGCAGCAAGTTCGCCCACGCACTGCCCAAGCCAGCTTAGCGGCGCGCGCAGTAAAAGGGGGTGCGCCAGGGCGGTGACGGCATTAAGCGAGCGCAGCAACTCCAGGCCCTCCAGGGGAGAGAGCAGTTTGCGGGGCACATAAGCCGCCCCATCCCTGCTTAAGAAACGAGAAAACGCCTCGGCCCTCGTGGTTACCACGCCAAGGCGCAAAAGCGCCGCCGCAATATGCGGGCGGCCGACAACATCGCCTGTGGCCTCGACCATTAAATCCCGCTCCGTCAAGTTTATGCCCAGTTCGGCGAGCCGGCGCAGGATCGCAAGGTTGCGCTTCCGGCGGTTTTTAGCTTGAATATTCAGGGCCGCCAAAGCCTGCGGAGTTTCATCAGGCCAAAAGGCCAACAAGTGCGCTTCGCCGTAAGGAGTCAGGGTGCTGAGCTCACAGCCGGGCACAAGCTCCAGATCTACCTTGGCCGCAGCCGCGCGGGCCTCGCCCAGGCCGGCCAGGGTGTCATGGTCGGTAAGGGCTATGGCGGACAATCCCAAGGTCGCGGCTTTATAGACCAATTCCGTGGGCGTGTCCGTGCCGTCCGATGCGGTTGAGTGCACGTGCAAATCCACGCAACCAGCCAATTTAACTGATTTGGAGTTGTTTGCCATTGCCTCAGACTAGGTCAGGGGGCTTGGGCTGTCAATGTTTGTGGCGTGAAGCCGCCACGCGGCCGTTAACCGGACGGGCAAGGCTAAGGCGCGGTGCTGTTCTGTGCCGGCGCAGGCGGCGGCGCGGCCATCCGCTCCGGATCAATACGGACTTCGGCTTTCATGCCCGGCTGCAAAGCCGACATGGTTTGCGGATCATAGTTCTCCGCCGCCACCCGCACAAAAACCTGCGGGGCGGCATCAGCATCAGAAGAGCCGCCTTGCAGGGCAAAGGGGGCATTGCCGGCAAGAATCTCTTCCACTTGCCCGGTGAACTCCGCTCCATCCACCTCCGGCAGGCTGATTTCACAATACTGCCCGGGCTTTATGATTTCGCTCAAATTTTTGCCCCCTTCCGTTGCCGCAAATGCAGCCGTCACATAAAAACGGTCTTTGGCTTCAGGAATCACCGCCATAAGAGGCTGTCCCGGCGAAACCACCTGCCCCGGCTCCACTACCCGCATGATCACGCGACCGTCTACCGGCGCGAGCACTTCCGTATTCGCCAGATTCAACTCCGCCTGCCGCACGCGGGCGGCTTGCGCCTCAACTTGCGCGGGCAACACTTCGCTGATGATGGTCTGATTGGCGATTTGCCGTAAAACACTTTTCTGCTGTTCCAAATCGCGCTCCACCTGGGCCCGGAACTGGGAAGCCACAGTAAGCTTTTCCTTGGTCCGGCTCAGTTGCGCGGAAATAATCTGCTCCCGGTTCTTCAACTCGGCAATATTCCGGCCGCCGGAGCTCTCCCCGCGCCGCCGCGCCAAAGTGGCGCCCGCAGCCTGGGTGGACAAGTCTTCCACTTCACTTCTCAGCGTCAGCTCCTCCTGCCGCGCCGCAGCCAGACGCTCTTCCAGCTCCGCCGGATCACCCCGCCCTTCCCGCGCGGCGTAAAGACTTTGGGCCACCGCTTGGGGCATGCCGTTCTCCATGGCCGCAAGCATGGCTTTGGCGTCACGCAATTCCACTTCATAATCAGTGGGGTCGAGTTTAACGAGGATATCCCCGGCGGCTACAACCTGGCTGTTTTGCGCGTTCACTTCCGTAACATAACCGGTAATCTGGGCGCTGACGGTTTCCACGGGCAGGCTGACTTCAGCGTTTTCAGACACAAGACGCTGGTTTGAATTGAAATATAACACCACTATGCCCAACAGGGCTAAGGCAATAACTAAAATCAGAATCCTGGATCTGGTCATGATTTCTCCGCTTGGATTTTTCCGCATCGCTGGTTATTTGACGGCGCGGGGGACTGAAAAAAGTCAATGCAAAAAATACGCCTTTTCTGTTCTCTGACTTTCACCTCCGCGCCGGGCCGGCCAAAATATACATAGAAAAAGCAGGCCGGGCCGGCTTTAAAGCGTGCGCAGCAAAACGCCGTCGGGCGGTTTGTCGATATCCGCGTGCAGTACGGCCGCAACGCCGGGGTGTACGCATTTTACCCTTTCTCCCCGGTGGTTTTCCAGACTGTACGCCCCCGGCTTGAGATCAACGACTCGCAAGCCGGGCAGAAGCGCCTGCGCCGGGCGGGAGCTGTCCCAAAGCGCACGCACGCTTATGTCAAAACCTCCCCCTTGGGCCGGCCCGGTCAATTGGGCCGCTATTTTGCCTGCGGCCTCATGCTCGGGCCAGGGCTCGGCCAATATTTCCCGCTGCCCGCCAGGCAGGAAAAAGCCGCTGCTCAAAGGCCGGGATGCAAGCATGGCCAACTCGCGCACATAAACTTCAGGCCTGAACTCGCCGCGCGCCAGGTCATCAAG
Source organism: uncultured Desulfovibrionaceae bacterium (assembly GCA_965364745.1). GTDB lineage: Bacteria > Desulfobacterota > Desulfovibrionia > Desulfovibrionales > Desulfovibrionaceae > JAVBRZ01. The sequence continues at coordinate 14,873 of CBDTYX010000006.1, forward strand.
GGCTGCGCGGTAAACATTAACCGTCTGCCCCAGCACGCCGGCCGTGCGCATGCGGCCTTCGATTTTTACAGCGCCAATGCCCGTCTCAGCCAACCAGGGCAGTTGCGTAACCAGGCAAAGATCTTCCGGGCTGAACACGCCGCAAAATTCGTCGCTGGCGCCGCGCAACTCAAAAGTCGCTCGCCCGGGGCGCAATTCTTCTTCCAGTTCCACACGCAAAGGACGGTACAAAAACCTGCAAGGATGCGTACATTGGCCAAGGTTGCCGGGCCTGTCGTTAAGCCAGGCGCTCATCAGGCATTGACCGGATACGGCCAGACATAGAGCTCCATGCACGAACACCTCCACCTCAAGCTCAGGCGCAAGTTCTTTGAGCGCGCCGCAAACCTGCTCAATTTGGTCCCGGTTGAGCTCCCTGGCCAGATTGACCCGCGCCGCGCCGGCTTTGGCCCAGAAGGCGGCGCTACGCGCATTGCAGGTATTGGCCTGCGTGCTTACGTGGATAGACAGATTGGGGGCCAGCTCCTGAGCCAGATCAACAAGACCGGGGTCGGCGATGATCACTCCGGACACGCCGCTGTTCTTAAGATGAAGCAAACTCTCTTCGGCCGCTTCAAGGCCGGATTGATGGGGCAGAGCATTAAGGCAATAGTAAATTTTAGCTTGTGCCGCAGCGGCCAAGGATACGGCCTGATCCAGCTCCGGCCAGGAAAACCCCTCCGCGCCGGCCCGCAGGTTGAGTTTGTCCCGGCCGCCGAGATATACGGCATCCGCGCCGTAAAGCAGCACGGTTTTCAGCCGCTCCAGGCTTCCGGCCGGGGCAAGCAGTTCCGGTAAAATTTTAGGCGGCTGGGTATCAAAAATATGGATCATGTGTGCAATGGGCGGTTTAAACGAAGTTTATGAAACACTGCGCGCAATTTGCGCCGTTCCTGGTGAATTTTTACAAAATACCCCCAGCCTTGACTGATGACAAGTCCGTAAGAATCCCGTAATCTAAAAACACTCTGTAAAAATCCTGTTGAAAATAAAAAAACCATTTTAGGCATTATTATTTGACAAAAGGCCTTGAATTTTTCCTTAGGTTTTGATATACAGGGTCATTTACAGCAGTTTCTAAGCTTTTTACTTGCCTTTTTGATTTGAGGTTTGCAGCATGTCTGAACAGGATTGCATTTTTTGTCGAATCAGCAGAGGAGAAATTCCCTGCGCCGAAGTTTACGCCGATGACCGCGTTCTGGCCTTTCTGGATTTAAATCCCCAAAAGCCCGGGCATACGTTGGTCATTCCCAGGCGACACTATGCCGATGTTTTTGCGGTGCCGGCCGAGGTTTTCAGTGAAATCTTTCCGGTAGTGCAACGGGTGGGCAAGGCGATTATGGATGCAACAAACGCGGCGGGGCTCAACGTTTTGCAAAACAACCACCCCGCGGCCGGGCAAAGCGTTTTTCATGTGCATTGGCACCTGGTGCCCAGACATGAGGCCGACGGCCTCTGCCATTGGCCCATGGGCCAATATGCGTCCAAGGATGAAATGTCCGAGTTGGCCGGCAAAATCAAAGCCTGCCTAAGATAATAATCCAACTGCCGCCGTTTATTAAAAGCGGCACAGTCCAGCGGGGGCGGGAAAACCATGAAAGAAAAAAATCTGACCAGAGCCACTTTAGTGGATTCTATTTACGAAAAGAGCGGCTTTAACCGGGCTGAAGCCAAAGAACTTGTGGAGTCTCTTCTGGAAATTATGAAAACAGCCATAAAAAAGGACAACTCCCTGCTGTTCAGCGGCTTCGGCAAGTTTGAAGCCTACTCAAAAAAAGCCCGCCGGGGGCGCAACCCCAAAACCTGCCTGGACATGACCCTGCCGCCCAGACGAGTGGTGGTTTTCCGGGTCTCACGCAAGTTGCGGGCCGACCTTAACCCTCCCAAATAGCTTTTTGCCGGCACCCTAAAAAATTCGTAAATGCCGGAGCTGTGGACGCGCCTGTTCGCAGCTCCGGCGTTTTTGTCTTCTCGCGTTGCTATGCAAACAAAAATCATTTATGGTTCATAATGGATACACAAAAATGAAAAGAAAAGGTTTGCCATGGACGCGATGCAATATACCCAAAGCTGCATTTCCCGGCTGTTGCCGCTTTTGCGGCGCGATGAAAAGTGGCTCATTGTCATGAACGCCGACCCCGACGCCATTGCTTCGGGACAGGCTTTGAAGCGTATTCTCTCCCGCCGCACCGCCAAAGTGAGCCTCGCCCGGGTCAATGACATCCGCCGGCCGGACAACTTGGCTATGCTCCACTATTTGCGCATAGGCCTGCACAAGCTGACCCCGGATCTCATGTCCCATTATCAGCGGTTTGCCCTGGTCGATTCCCAGCCTCACCACCATCCGGGCTTTGCAGGCATCAATTTTTCCGTAGTCATCGACCATCACCCGACAGTAGCGGAATTTCCGGTAGAAGCGGAGTTTACGGATATCCGGCCGGAATACGGCGCTTTAAGCACGCTTATGACCGAATATCTGCTGTCCGTGAACATCAAGCCAAGCAAGCTGCTGTCCACCGCTTTGCTTTATGGCATCCGCACCGATACGGGCAATTTCTCGCGCGGGGTTAACGAGCTTGACCTTCTGGCGTACAGCTATCTTATTCACCTGGCCGACAATATTCGCCTGTCCACCATCTCCCGCTCCGAATTACGCATGGCCTGGATCAAATATCTGACCAAAGGCTTTGAATCTTTGCGCTCCTTAGGCAAAGGACGTTTTTCCTTTGTCGGCAAAATTCCCACCGCTGATATCCTGGTCATTACCGCTGATTTTCTCATGCGCGTGCATGAATTTCGCTGGGTGGTCGTGGCGGGCGTCGCCAAAGACCAGTTGGTGGTTATTTTACGCAGCGACGGCAGCCGGGATATGGGACAGATGGCCGAGCGCCTGTTTGCACAATATGGTCCGGCCGGAGGACAAAAATCAAAAGCCCGTGCGGAGATGCCCCTTTCCGCCTTGGGGGGCCATGAGCCGGAGGACTTTGTTTACAATAAGCTCAAGACCGTAAAATCCAACCGCAAACCTAAACTTTCGGCCTGATTTTTTGAAACTCCGGACTTTGCCGGCAAACAAACGCCGCTGCGGGTAGACGAATTATTTTCAGCAGACAAGGCGCATGGGCAAAATTTGGCAAAGATGCCGGCCTGTTCTAAAATCTGTTGTTGTCCGCCGACCAGGCCTTGAACAAAGCAACTTTGCACGCAGGCGGTGTTTGCCGGCAATCAAAATGCGCATCCGCGGTTTAGCTCCTCCCCCCTCTTGAAAATCATTTCAGACTTGCTACTTGCCTATCAACCCGGTATAAGGACGACGCGACTGAAAGGTGCGCCTGCAGCCGTAAATATCTAATTTATGTATCTATTAAGATACGAGGTGCATAACTTATGCATAAGCATATATTTTTCGCCGGCGCGAAGCGTCGGGTATTAGTTTTGGTTTTGCTCGGCCTGCTCAGCGCCTGCGGCAACGGTGAACAAACCGGCGCCCAGGAGGCGCCGGAAGTTACAGCTCTGGTGCTTGAGGCGCAAACCGTGCCCTATCCTATGGAATATGTGGGACAAACCGCGGGCTCACGCGAGGTGCAGGTCCGGGCCAGGGTCAGCGGCATCCTGCAACAAAAAAATTATGTGGAAGGCTCCATAGTTAAAGCCGATGACCTCTTGTTCACCATTGAACCGGACACCTACAAAGCCGCTTACGACGACGCCAAGGCGTCTCTGGCCCAGGCCCAGGCGACCTACACCCAGCACAGCCTCAATAACGCTCGTATTTTAAAACTCTATTCCGAGGCTGTGGTCAGCAAAATGGAACGCGACAATTCCGTAGCCGCTTATGAAGAGGCCCTGGCTGCCGTAAACATGGCAAAAGCCAGGCTGGACCAGGCCGCCATCAATCTCGGCTACACCGAAGTACGCGCCCCCATTACCGGCATCACCAGCAAAGAAGCGGTTACCGAAGGAAACCTCGTTAACCCCACGGAAGCGTCGGGCCTGCTAACCACCATTGTCCAGCTTGACCCGCTGTATGTGAATTTCTCCATTCCCGGCAACGAATATTTGCAGTTTCAGCAATTCCAGGCCGAAGGCCGCCTCAAGGTGCCGGGCGCGGAAGGCTACACGGTGGAAATCAGCCTGAGCAACGGACAAAAATATAAAACCAGCGGCGATCTGACCTTCATGGACCGCCAGGTGGATGCGCCCACCGGCGGCATCCGGGCCAGAGCCACCCTAGCCAACCCCAAAGCCGAAATTCTGCCCGGTCAGTTTGCCAGGGTGCACGTCAGCGGCGCGTTTCTGATCAACAGCATTTTAGTGCCCCAGCGTGCTGTGCTTAAAACCCAGCAGGGAGAAATGGTTTACGTCATTGACGACAAGGATGTGGCCAATCCACGCCCCATCCAGATCGCCATGAACCTCGGCGATTACTATCTCATTGAAAACGGGCTCAAGGCCGGGGAACGCATCATGGTGGAAGGCATTCTTAAAGCCCGGCCCAATGAACATGTGAAAATCATTGAGCCGGCCAAAAATGCGGACAACAACCAGGCTGCGGGCAACGGGCAGGCGCAAGACAAAAACGCGCAATAGCGATCAGGTTATAAAGGAGAGCTGCGGCTCATGTTTTCCAAGATATTCATAGACAGGCCCATCCTGGCCAGTGTGCTGGCCTTGTTTATTCTCCTGGCCGGCGCCCTGGCCATGCGCGCCCTGCCCATTGAGCAATACCCCAACATGGTGCCTTCGCAGGTGGTGGTCTCCGCCAGCTACCCCGGCGCCAGCCCGGAAACCATTGCCGCCACTGTGGCTGCGCCTTTGGAGCAGCAAATCAACGGCGTGGAAAGCATGCTGTATATGACCTCGGTGAGCGACTCCAGCGGCAACCTGTCCATTTCCATTGCCTTTGACGTGGACGCCGACGCCGACATGGCCGTGGTCAACGTCAACAACCGCGTCCAGCCCGTGCTCAACTCCCTGCCCGAAGAAGTGCGCCGTCTGGGCGTGACCGTGCAGAAGCGCTCCTCAGCCATCCTCCTGGTCTTGTCTCTGTATTCGCCCGACGGCCGCTACAACTCCACCTACTTAAGCAACTACACCCTGGTCAATATTATCGACGAGCTCAAACGCCTGCCCGGCGTGGGCGACGCCATCAACTTCGGCGCGCGCTACTACTCCATGCGCATCTGGACCAAACCCGACATCATGGCCCAACTGGGCATTGTGCCCAGCGACATCACTGCGGCCATCCAGGACCAAAACGCCCAGTTCGTGGCCGGCAGCATCGGCCAGAACCCGCTGGACAACGCAGTGGATTTGTCTTACGTGGTCAACACCAAAGGCCGGCTGACCACACCCGAAGAATTTGAAAATATCGTCATCCGCGCCAACCCCGACGGCACGGTGTTGCGCCTCAAGGACGTGGCCCGCGTAGAACTTGGCGCGCAAGACTACAGTTTTACCGGCAAGCTGGGAGACATTCCGGCTTCGCCCGTGGGCATCTTTCTGGTGCCCGGCGGCAACGCACTGTCCACAGCCGAAGGCGTCATCGCCAAAATGGAAGAGCTGAAAAGCCGCTTCCCGGCCGGCATAGACTATGCCGTGCCTTATGACACCACCAAGTTTGTGAAAGTGTCCATTAAAGAAGTGGTGCACACCCTGCTTGAAGCCATGGTCCTGGTCTTTGCCGTGGTTTATCTGTTCCTGCAAAACTGGCGGGCCACCGTTATCCCCTGTCTGGTGGTCCCGGTATCCATTGTCGGCACCTTCGCCGGCATGTATATCTTGGGCTTTTCCATCAACACGCTGACTCTGTTCGGCATGGTGCTGGCCATCGGCATTGTGGTGGACGACGCCATTGTGGTGCTGGAAAACGTGGAGCGCATCATGCGCACGGAAAAGCTGGAGGCCCGGGAAGCCACCATCAAAGCCATGGAAGAAGTGGCCGGCGCGCTCATCGCCATTGTGCTGGTGCTCTGCTCGGTGTTTATTCCCGTGGCCTTTCTGGGCGGCTTATCCGGGATCATGTACAAGCAGTTCGCCATCACCATTGCCGTGTCCGTGTCCCTGTCCGGCCTTCTGGCGCTGACCTTCACCCCGGCCCTGTGCGCCTTGATGCTCAACCAGGAACACATCAACCACACCCCCAAAGGTTTTTTCAAATGGTTCAACGCCTGGTTTGAAAAACGCACCGATAACTATGTAGGCAGAGTGCGCGGCTTTTTGCACCGCATCCCGGTGGGGCTCGCCTTAACCGCGGCCTTTTGCGTGGCCGCGCTGTTCTTCTTTAAAGTGGTGCCTTCTTCCATGGTGCCCAACGAAGACCAGGGCATTTTCATAGGCTCCATCATCATGCCCAGCGGCACCAGCCTGCAGCGCACCGAAGTCACGGCCAGCAAATTCGTCAAGTATCTGGAAAGCGACAAAAACGTCGATAAAATCATGGCCCTGGTCGGCTACGACATCATCACCGGCGGCACCAAATCCGACCGGGCCACTTTCTTTATCGCTCTCAAGGATTGGGATCTGCGCACCGAACCCGATCAATCCGTGGACGCCATCATCGGCCGCGCGCTCAATTTCGGCAAAAGCGTGCCCGAAGGCCTGGTCATCGCCTTTAACCTGCCGCCCATTTCCGGCATGAGCAACACCGGCGGCTTTGAAGCCTATCTGCAAAACCGGGGCGGCGTAAGCAGTCAGCAATTTGAGCGGCAGGCCGCGGCCTTTGTGGCTGAAGCCAACAAAGATCCGGTGCTCACCGGGGTGACCAACAACTTCAGCGCCACCTCGCCGCAGCTGTACATTGACCTCGACCGGGAAATGGCCAAGAGCCTGGGCATCTCCATTGCCAAAATCTTCAACGCCACTCAGAACACTTACGGCGTGGGCTATGTCAACGACATCAACCTGGTGGGCCGCACCTACCGCGTGCAGATGCAGGCCGACAAGCAGTACCGCGCCCACCCGGAAAACCTGGATGAGCTGTATG
>CBDTYX010000007.1:0-20352 GCA_965364745.1 uncultured Desulfovibrionaceae bacterium
TTGCAGCACATAAACATAGGGGCGCAGTTCTTCCGTTTGCGCGCCCACTGCGGCGGCCCAGTGTTCAAGCACGACGGCGGGCGTGTTTTGCCCACGGCTCACAACCACTATTTCCACCCGGTTGCAGGTGGAGATAACCACCGCCTCGCAAACGCCTTCATCTTCTTCAGCCAAAGGCACAGGGCGTCTTAGCGACCACTCCGGCCCGGACAAGGCAAAACGTTCGCGCACCTCCACCGGGGCAGTGTGGTGATTCATGCCGATTAAATAAATAACTTGAGCCATCACAGCTTATCCTTGCCAGGGCATAAAGCTGTGGTGCGACGGCAGAAAGACATTGACCACCAGCAACGAGAACATGCTCAGGCCGAAGATCCAGACCGCCAATTGGGCCGGACGGCGGCCGCAACTGCCTTTAAGGCGGGTATACAGCAGGGCGGCGTAAACCAGCCAGACCAGTCCGGAAACAATTTCTTTAATGTCCCAGGAAAGAGCCTCTCCCCAGGCTTTGCCAGCCCAGGCGAATCCGGCCATAAGCCCAAGGCTGAACAGGGGAAAACCCCAAAGCACGGCCAGGCGTCCCACGCGATCAAGGCCGGCCAAGGGAGGGAAGTCATCAATCAACATAAGCAGTGAATTTTTGCGTTTTATTTTGCGTTCCAAATATAAAAACGCAAGCCCCGCGCCGCAGCCGATGAGCATGCAGGAAAGACCGGCGGCCATTGCCGCCACATGAACAATAAACAGGGGCCCGTTGAAATAAGGCGCGCCTTGCAATTGGGTCAGCCCCTTGTATTGCATGAACAGGCCCGCCAGAATGAGCAGCCCGGCCGGTAAAACGCAGGCCATATTCAGAAAATCGGCCTGCATTCGGCGGCGCATGGTCAAATACACAAGTACAAACAGCCAGGCCGCCAGGTGCAGGAAATAGATATTGTCCCATCCTGCGGCGGACAGCATGGCCCGTAACAGGGCCATGCTGTGTAGGGCAAATCCCAGCAGCGCCAGGCGCGGAGATGCGTTTTGCATGATTTTGCGCCTGTCTTGCGCGGTGAAGGCAAGCCCGGCGGCGGCGCAGAACGCGGCGACAAGATAACAGACGGCAGCGGCCGGGAGGATCCAAAAAAACGTGATGGTCATTGAATGACCCTCCCCGGACGGGCGGCTAAAGTATTCAAGAAAGGCTCAATATCCGCGTGGATTTCCGCAGGCAGCAAATTACGCAAAATAGCGGCCGCCCGCGCATGGTCGCGCACCTGCAAAGCCGTGGGCAGACCGGCCTCCATCAGTTTGCGGAACAGTAGCTTATTTTCTTCAGCGCCCAGGCTCAGCCCCAGCAAAAGAGGGCGCAGGTAGTCTAAAAGCTGAGCCAGCACGGTGTAGCGTCCGTCCAGAAAAATGGCCAGCTCATCACGAATATGCGCGGCCAGGGCCGGGCTCGCGCCTGAGGTGGACACAGCCGCCTGGATATTGGCCTGCCGCCAAACCGCCGGCAGCACAAAGCCGCTTGCGTTCGGGGCATCGGCCACATTACACAGAATATTGCGCTCCCGGCATAAAACAGCAATGGACTGGTTGATGTCCTTATCTCCCGTGGCCGCAAAAACCAGGGTGCAGCCGGCAAGATCTTCCGGCGCAAAGGGACGCTTCATTCGCATAAGCTCCACCCCGGCGGCGCGGGCCTGGGCGGCCAGGCGCTGTTCGTCGGTGTGGGGCGGAGTCGGGTCCACCAGGCGGATGAGCTTGGGACCTGCCGCGATCAGCCCTTCCATTTTGCGTCTGCCCACAGCGCCGAGACCGGCCACCAGGCAAATGCGGTCCGTCAGATCAACAAATATAGGGTATAAAGACATAAAGCTCACCTTCCGGAGACTTTGGCCTTGCCGGCGGCTTTCCGGCCCTAATCCGAACGCAGGCTTTAAGCATACTCCCAAGAAAGGGCAAAGTAAAATAGGTATTGCCAAGGCAGGCCGGACAGGGCAGAATCAATAATTATGTCCTCCTGCCTGGTAATTCAATTGGCCCGCCTGGGCGACCTGTTGCAGACTAAGCGGCTGCTGCTCGGCCTGCATGCGACATACGGATCCGGTCGGGTGCATCTGCTGGTGGACAAGTCTTTGGCCGGGTTCTCCCAAATCATCTATCCTTTCGCACAGGTGCACGCCATCCAAGCTTTTGGCGGCCACACATCCCTTCCCGACTTTACGGCCGACAACCGCCGGACGCTTTCCGACCTGTCCGGCATGGATTTCGACGCGATCTATAATTTGAATTACTCCGGCTTGACCCTGGCTTTGTCCAGGCTGTTTCCGGTTGAGATAATGCACGGGCATTGGGAGGAGCGGGGCGTGACCCGGCGCTCTTTATGGGCGGATCTGGCTTTTCGCTGGACCACGCGGCGCCGTATGTCTCCGTTAAATCTCATTGATTTTTGGGGACTGATGGCTCCACAACCTGTCCCGGCGGTCGAGGTCAATCCCGCGGCGCAGGAGATGGGCGGCGGCATCGGTGTGGTGCTGGCCGGGCGCATGGCCCGGCGTTCTGTGCCCCCGGAAATTTTGACGCGCCTCGCCTCCGCGCACTTTGCCCGTCTGGGCGGTTGCCCGGTGATCCTTTTAGGCGGGGACGCGGAACTTCCCCTGGCTCGCGCTTTTAAGCGCGAGTTGCCGCGCGCCGTGGCCGAGCATGTTCGCGACTTTACCGCGCAAACCGCGCTCACGGATCTGCCGGAGATTGTCACGGGTTTGGATGTGCTGCTCACGCCGGATACCGGACTCATGCACCTGGGCGCGCACTGCGGCACGCCTCTGGAGGCGCTGTTTTTGTCCTCGGCCTGGTGCTATGAAACCGGCCCCTATGGCCTGGGGCACAGCATCCGCCAGGCCGCCGCGCCTTGCGCGCCTTGCCTTGAGTCAGCCCCGTGTCCGCATGGCCTGCGCTGCCTTAAGCCGTTTAAAGATGAAGGTTTAAGCAAGCTCATGGCCGGGAAGAAACCGGCCGGACCCATTGCCGATTTAGTCACCCTGACCGGACGCTTTGACAGCCTGGGCATGGACTACGCGCCCGGCCCCGGGCAGGAGAGCGATATTTTAGCGTCTGATGAACAGGCCTTCCGGCAGGGCATGCGTTTTTTATTGGCCGAATTTTTGGGTCTGGAATCGACCGGGCTTAAGCCTCCTCCCATGCGAATGCAGCACACGCTGCAGGAGAGTTTTTTCCATGAGTCCGACTGGCTGTTGCCGGCCGACAAAATTTTTTGAGCAATCTTTCAGGACTGGGATAACCTATGCATGACCAACAATTGCGTATTTTAGTCATCCTGCCCTTGTACGGCGGCTCTTTGCCCATCGGGCATTATTGCGTCGCCGCCCTGCGCGATTTGGGGCACCGGGCCGAAGCGTTTATGGCTCCGGATTTTTATGCGGCCTTTACGGCGCTTAAAGATTTGCAAGTTACGGCCGATCGTCTGGCGTATTTGGAAAACAGCTTTCTGCAGGTGGTTTCCCAGGCAATTTTGGCCAAGGTTGAAGTGTTTGAGCCGGATCTGGTTTTGTGTATGGCCCAGGCTCCGCTCACCCACCAGGCCCTGAAACGCCTGCGCAAGGACAACGTGACCACGGCCATGTGGTTTATGGAAGACCACCGCCTGTTCACCTACTGGAAGGCGTTCGCTCCTTATTACGATTATTTTGCGGTTATTCAGAAAGATCCGCTGCTGACGGATTTGGCTGAATTGGGCGTAACCGGCCTGTATCTGCCCCTGGCGGCTCTGCCTGAGCTGCACCGGCCGCTGGATTTGTCCGCCGCGGAAGCTCGCCGCTACGGCGCGGACATTTCTTTTATGGGCGCCGGCTACCCGAACCGCCGCGAGGCTTTTCGCCAGTTGGCCCATCTTGATTTTAAAATCTGGGGCACGGAGTGGGACAATGAATATGCCTTGGCCAAGCTGGTTCAGGAGGGCGGAGCGCGCATTTCCCCGGAGGATGCGGTTAAAATTTACAATGCTTCCAAAATTAACCTTAATCTGCACTCTTCGGTCAATCCCAAAACCCTGGTCACGGGCGGCGATTTTGTTAATCCGCGCACCTTTGAGCTGGCCGCGTGCCGGACGTTTCAACTGGTGGACGAGCGTACGCTTTTGCCGGAGCTGTTCAGCTCCGATGAACTGGCCACGTTCAGCAGCATGGATGAGCTGAAAGAGAAAATCGACTACTATCTGAGCCATGAAGACGAGCGCCTGGCTTTCGCTTGCCGCGGCCAGGCGCGTGCGCTCAAAGACCATACTTATCAGCAGCGCATGATCGCGTTGTTGGAGTTTATCCGCGCGCACCGCAGCAATTGGCCGAAAAAACGCAAGCAGGATGCCGGGGTGTTTGCCTATCTGCCGGAAGAGTTGAAAGAGCCCACTGCGGAATTGCTTGCCCGTCTCGGCCTTCCTGCGGAAACGGCCTTTTCCGATGTGATGGCCGCCATCAGAAGCGGTCAGGGGCGGCTTAGCGAGTTGGAAACCAGCCTGCTGTTTTTAGATGAATGGAAGAAGCAGTACGGGGCGAAATAAGCCTTTGGCGCAAGCTCAGCTTGCCCTGGCCGGTTCGGGGCGTCGTTCGGCCGGCAATTTTTCCAGCCAGGCGCATAAATCCTGGCCGCCTTTGGCCACATAATCCGCCAGACGCAAAATTTCCGGCAAAGGTTCATGCACCCCGGCAAAGGCTACACGTATATCCGCCAACCTGAACATGGGCAAATCATTGGCGCTTTCGCCGATGGCCGCCACTTTTCGGCCGGAGCGCATCAACTCGCGCACGGCATCCCCCTTGTCCAGAATACTATCCAAACACAGCAGCCCGTCTTTAAGGCAGGAAGTGGACAGATAGGCGCGGCAGCCGAGTTTGTCCACCAAGGGCGCCACCCAGCGGTCCAGGTTGCCGGAGAGGATAACGCAATCGGTCGGGCGTTCCCGGATAAATTCCGCAATGTGCGGGTTGAGGGGAATTTCGGCCACGATTTCCTGCACGCGCTTAACCGGAATGGAGCGCAGAACGGCAAAACGCAGCTTGAATGAAGCGGCAAAATCCAAAGTTCCGTCCAGGGTCAGGCGGGTGAGCAGAGCCATTTCTTGGGCCAGCCCCAGTTCCTGGGCCAGCACGGGCAAAATTTCTCTGGCGGTGACGGTGCCGTCCAGGTCAAAGGCGAAGATGGGAGAAGCTGAGGTCATAGCCACAGTCTTTAATGGCTATTGGACACAAACACAAGTCTCAAGGAGTTTCTGCCCCAAGTTGAATTAGAATGTTGTTAGGCTACGGGAAAAAGCAGGCCGTTTGCTCAGGCAGACATCGTTAAGCCGTCGTCCCCCATTAAAAATGGTTCGGAAAAGAGAGAAGGGGCTTGGGGAGGAAGAAAAACCTTTCCTGCACCCTGCGGGGCTCATCTATGAGGTTCGCTTGCTAACGCATTCACCTAAGAGCTGTTTTGCCGCTGGAAGCAAAGGTTTTTCCTCCCCCCCAACACCTTGTCATATTTACAAAATATACCTGCTCAAATCTTTGCTTTGCAGAGTATCGCCTAGGTTGGCGGTCACGTAGTTTTTATCGATGGTCACGGTGGCGCCGGAGCGGTCCGGGGCCGCAAAGGACAGCTCGGACAGGATTTTTTCGAGCACGGTATACAGGCGGCGGGCGCCGATGTTTTCCAGTTCCTGGTTGGCGTATTCGGCAATGGCCGCTATTTCGCTGACGCCGTCTTCGGTGAAGTTGATAGTCACGCCTTCGGTGCCCAAAAGGGCGACGTATTGCTTGGTCAGGGCGTTGTCCGGCTCGGTAAGGATGCGGATAAAGTCTTCTTTGCTCAGGGGCATAAGTTCGGTGCGCAGAGGAAAGCGGCCCTGCAGTTCGGGAATGAGGTCGGAAGGCTTGGAGTAGTGAAAGGCCCCGGCGGCGATAAACAGAATATGGTCGGTGCGGATCATGCCGTATTTGGTTTTCACCGAGCTGCCTTCGACAATGGGCAGAAGGTCGCGCTGCACGCCTTCGCGGGAAACGTCAATTCCGCCGCCTTGCTTGGCCTGATTGGAGGTAATCTTGTCCAATTCGTCAATGAAGATGATGCCGGTTTGTTCGGCGCGCTCGCGGGCAAGAATAACCACCTGGTCCTGGTCAATGAGCCGTTCGGCTTCTTCCTGGGCCAGCAGTTCAAAGGCTTCCGGCACTTTAATGCGCCGACGCTTGTGCTGGGAGGGCAAAATTTTGCTGAAAATATCTTTGAATTGAGAGCCCATATCCTCCATGCCCGGCATGGTCAGCATTTCGATTTGCGGTCCGGATTGCACCTCCACGTCCATTTCCACATCGCGGTCGTTGAGGTTTCCTTCACGCCAGAGTTGGCGGAGCTTTTCGCGGGTGGAGTTGTTTTCGTGACTATCCGCCGTGGAAGGCGAATAGCCCATGTGCGCGGACTGTCCTCCCGGCTTGGGCAGGAGCAGATCGAGAAGGCGGTCTTCGGCGCGGGATTTGGCCTTGGCGGAAACTTTGCGGCGCTCTTCTTCAAGCACCAGGTTAACGCTTATCTCCATCAAATCACGGACCATGGATTCCACATCGCGGCCCACATAACCAACTTCCGTATATTTGGTGGCTTCCACCTTTATGAACGGCGAGCCGCACAGCTTGGCCAGGCGGCGGGCGATTTCGGTTTTCCCCACGCCTGTAGGGCCGATCATAATGATGTTTTTGGGCGAAACCTCATCTCGCAGTTCGGCGGGCAGGCGCTGCCGGCGCCAACGATTGCGGATGGCCACAGCCACCATGCGTTTGGCGTCCTCCTGGCCGACGATGAATTTATCGAGTTCAGAGACTATTTCACGAGGGGTAAGTATGCTCATATTTTTCAAAGAGGGTAAGATGTTTAAAAGGCAGGAACACCCGTGTTCAAAAGGGTGTTCCTGCTTTTTGGGTACAAGTCAAGGGTGGGACTATTTTTCAGCCAAAGGCACGGCCCGGAAAAATACCTGGCCGCGGCGGTTGAGCTGCAGGAGCACCGCGCCTTTGGCTTTAGCCGCGCCTAAAACTTTGGTCAAAGTCTGGGCGTTGCTTATGGGCGTAAGGTTGGCCGACATAATTACATCTCCGGTTTGCAGGCCGCTTTCCGCCGCGCTTTTGCCGGCCGTGATTTTGACGATGACCACGCCTTGGTTTTCAGGCAGGTTGAGAGCGTTTGACTCTTCGCGGGTTAAGGGACGCACAGAAACGCCCAGGGCGTTTTCCACGGAAGCCGAGCCCGAACCGTCGCTGCGCGAGCCGCCGGAGTCGGCCACATAGCCTTCGGAGCCGCGCTCGCCCAAGGTGAGGTTGGAGGTAATGACTTTGCCGTTGCGCCATAGAGTCAGATTTATTTTTTCGCCAGGAGCCATGGAGGCTATTTTTTGAAGCAAATCAGAACTGTCTTTAACCTCATCGGAGTTAACGCTTAAGATGATGTCGCCGGTTTTTAGGCCGGCTTTTTCAGCCGGGCCGTCGGCAAAGACTTCGCCTACCAGCGCGCCTTTGGAGCTGTCGAGCCCCATGGCCTTGGCCGTATTTTCGTCCACGGATTGGATTTTAACGCCGATCCAGCCTCGGCTGACGTGCTTGTTGGTGCGCAACTGCTCAATCACCGTTTTGGCCATATTGCTGGGAATGGCAAAGCCTATGCCCTGGCCCGAGGCGATGATGGCGGTGTTGATGCCGATAACTTCGCCGTCCTGGTTGATAAGCGGACCGCCGCTGTTGCCTGGGTTGATGGAGGCGTCGGTTTGCAGGAAGGAGTCAAAGGGGCCGGCCTGGATATTGCGGCCTTTGGCGCTGATGATCCCGGCGGTCACCGAGTGGTCGAGCCCGAAGGGGTTGCCGATAGCGATCACCCATTCGCCCACTTCCAATTTGTCGGAATCGCCGAAGTTGAGCACCGGCAGATCGGTCTTGGGTTCTATTTTAATCAGGGCGAGGTCGGTGTCCGGGTCCGTGCCCACAATGACGGCATCATAGGAGTTGGCCTTGCCGTCTTCGCCTTGCAGGTTTACGTTGATTTTATCGGATTTTTCCACCACATGGTTGTTGGTGACGATATAGCCGTCGCTGGAAATGATGAAGCCGGACCCCAGCGAGCGCTCCTTGCGGGGCATGGGCGAACCGCGGCCGCCGAAAAATTGGTCGAACTGATTGAAGAATTCTTCAAAAGGCGAACCGGGCATGATATTTCCGAAAAATTGGCCTGGCGTCATTTGTTCGCGTTCGCGTTCCGTGCTGATGTTTACCACCGCCGGACTGGAATTTTTAGCCAGATCGCGGAAATCGGGCAAGCCCGAGGCCAGGGTGATGTTGCTCCAAAGCACGAGCGCAAATATTGTAGGGATTACAAGATATTTTTTTTTCAACATAATAAACCTCAATACCATCCGGCCTGAAAAAGCCGGCCAAAGAGTCTGATCTGACACGCTTGAAAGTAGAAGCGCACGGGGAAAAGATAGTGCGTTTGCGTGAAAAGTAAACCTTTTCTTGAAAAATACCCTTGCAGCGAAAAATTAGCTCGCCGGAGCGCGGGGCTGGACGCAAAGAAATTTCTGAAAAAAATCGCGGACGCACGAGAGGCGAGGTGAGAAATGCGGAAGTGGATTAATTTTGGCAAAAATAGGGAGCATCGACGGTTAATTACCGCCTTAGCCACAGAATTAGCATATTGAGTATGGGCTTACGTGTGCCGCGAGCGTGTTCGTCTTATGTGGCTCTGCCGACTTCTTCAAACAAATCCTTGGCGTTGCAGTCCAGCGCCCTGGCCAGGGTTTTCAGGGTTGAAAGGGTGCAACGATTGATGTACTCACTTCTGGAGCGCATGATGGTATGCGTGGAAAGGCCGGTGGCTCTGGCCAGTTGCTCGATGGTTATTCCTTTGCTTTTCATGGCATGTCTGACTTTGCTTTCAATCATAGTCTTCATTCCCCTGTAAAAGATAAGTTTATCCAAGGTATTGTCGATAAAAAGAGTATAAATGCTTTTGTTTTGGCAAATTAAATAGTTTCTTTTGTTATAGAGAAATGCACCGTTTCGCAAAACCTTGAATTGCTCACTCATAGGGATAATACATCAAATTATAATGAAAGGGAATAAAAATTAATGCGGAAAGTAAATGTTTTTAAGATTAGCGATATAGTAGCAAATCTATGTCGATTATGTTGTTACATATTGCCCGATGATGTAGCCGCGGCCATTTCCCGATCTCTGCACTCAGAAACATCGGACCAGGGGCGGGACATTCTGGAGCAACTGCTGGCCAATGCGCGTATCGCCGCGCAGGGCGCATATCCGCTGTGCCAGGATACCGGACTGATGGTTGTGTTTATAGATTTAGGGCAGGAGGTTCATCTTGAAGGCGGCGATTTATACGCGGCGGTTAATGCCGGAGTGGCTCGGGCCAGCCGCGAAGATTATCTGCGCGCCTCCGTGGTGGATGAACCTTTGTTTGAACGCAAAAACACCGGAGATAACACCCCCGCCATTGTTCACCTGCGCCTTACGCCCGGCGAGCAGATAAAAATACGCGTTGCGCCTAAAGGTGCTGGTAGTGAAAATAAAGGTCTTGTGCGTTTGCTGCCTCCTTCCGCCGGAATTGACGGCGTGAAAAACGCTGTGCTTGAGGCGGTGCGCATAGCCGGGCCTGACGCATGCCCGCCCTTGGTTGTCGGCGTGGGCATTGGCGGCAATATGGAAACGGCTGCGCTATATGCCAAGCAAGCCGCGGTGCGTGATGTGGAAAGCATGAATCCGGATCCGCGCTACGCAGCTTTGGAGCTCGAGCTTTTTGAGCTCGTTAACGCTTTGGGCATAGGCCCGCAAGGCTTGGGCGGAAAAAGCACAGCGCTTAAAGTTAATATTGAATGGGGCCCCACCCACATTGCTTCTTTGCCCGTGGCCGTCAATTTAAATTGTCACTGCGCCAGGCATTGGGAAGCGGTCATTTGACGCTTGAACCGGATAATCGCTCAAATATGAATGAGGATAGAGCATGTGTGCAACGCCAGTTATTTACATAAGCACGCCTTTGGATGAGACAGTCGTTCGGGGGTTGAAAGTCGGAGACGCGGTGCGCATCAGCGGCACAATCATCGCGGCCAGGGACGCGGCCCACAAGCGCCTGGTTGAGGCTTTACAGGCCGGCGAGTCGCTGCCTGTCGATTTGCGCGGTCAAATAGTTTATTACGTGGGCCCCACGCCCGCCAGACCGGGCAAGCCCATCGGCGCGGCCGGGCCGACCACGGCCGGGCGCATGGACGTTTACACCACGCCCTTGCTCGAACTGGGCCTACGCGGCATGATCGGCAAAGGGCGCAGATCGCCTGAAGTCATAGCCGCCATGCGAAAACACGGCGCAGTGTTTTTTGCCGCTGTGGGCGGCGCAGGGGCGTTGTTGGCCGAGCGCATCAAGAGCTATGAAGTTTTAGCATACGCGGACTTGGGGGCGGAAGCCCTGGCTAGGCTGGAAGTTGCTGATTTTCCGGCTATTGTGGCTGTGGATGCCGCGGGCAACGATATTTACGCGCGTTGACGGCTGGCGCTATGTGCAGCCGTAATAAGCGCACAGCGCGGCGATATTTTTGTGACTGCACCCGCAGCCTAAAGCGGTTTTGAGCAACAGCAGGGCTTTGTCCGCGGTCAGGCCGTGTCCGTTCAGCAGGCCCGCGCTTAAAAGTTGCGCTCCGCCTCCCGCATAAGCATAAATGGGGTTTACTCCCCCATACAAACAGCGTGTGGTCAAAATTACGGGCACTCCCCGGCTTATGGTTTTTTCCAAGGCGCCGACCAGGGTCGGGGGCGTGTTGCCCGCGCCGAAGCCTTCAAGCACCAGCCCTTTAAGACCTCTATCCAGAAAATAGTTCAGGCAGTCGGCAGTCATGCCCGGAAAGCACTTAAGCAGCTCCACCTGCTCGGCCAGGGCGGTTACAGGCCTTGGCAGCAGCGCGCGGATTTGCGCGGGGGAGGGCGCAGGCGGCTGGAAAAAGGAAACTTTTTTTTCCACAACACGTCCCACATGCCCCCGCCGCTGTGCAAGCAGAGGGTTCATGGCCGCCGAGTCCATTTTTACAGCATCTCCGGCCTGAAAAATTTCTCCGGCCATCTGAATCAGCACGCCCCGGTTATTGCCCGCCGCCAGGCAAACAGCCAGACTGTCTTCCAGGTTGCGTATTCCGTCATAGCCTGTTTGCGTAAGGTGCAGCATGGCGCCGGTAACCACAACCGGCTTGCCGCTCGTCAGGGTGAGTTCAAGCAAGAAAGCTGTTTCCGCCATAAGATCGGTGCCGTGCAAAACCACGGCGCCCAGCACTTCAGAGCGGCCGAGCTGCGCATCCAAATCCTGGCTTAAGCGCAGCATAATTTCCGGGGTGATGTGGGGGCTGGGCAAGTCCGCCCAGGCCACAGCCTTAAGGTGAAGTCCCGGCTGCAAGTCAGCCAGGGCATCAAAAATGCGCCCTTGGTTGTTGCCGGGCACTGCGCCGCCTCGACCTTCCTTGGCGTCCATACCGATGGTGCCGCCGGTGAAAAAAATAACGATTTCCTTGGCGTTCATATTCAGGCCGCCTTTTCTGTTAAAAAATGCCCCCCCGGCCCAAGCTCCGGTACGGGGGGCACGCGTGGCTATGACTGCATGGCGTGAATGAAGTTCTTCAATTGCTCGGCCAATTCGGAAAGCTTGAGCACGGCGTCATTAGCCCGCTGCAGCGACCCGGCCATATTGTCGGCCAGGTTTTTAACTTCCATGGTATTGGAAGTGACTTTTTCCGAAGCGGCGGCCTGTTCGGTAGTCGCCTCGCCAATGGCCAATACTTCTTGCACGGTTTCCTGCACAATGCCGGAAATACGCGCCAGGGCTTCGCCGGAGTGTCCGGTCAAGTCATTGGCCCGGTGCACCATTTCCGTAACTTTATGCATGCTTCCCACGGAGGCCCCCGCGCCGGTCTGCATAGCGCGAATGGCGTCGCCCACCTCTTTGGTGGCCTGCATGGTTTTTTCCGCGAGTTTACGCACTTCATCGGCCACCACAGCAAAGCCGCGTCCGGCTTCGCCGGCCCGCGCGGCTTCAATGGCCGCATTGAGCGCCAGCAGGTTGGTCTGGTCGGCAATATCGGTAATTACGGTCATAATGTTGCCGATGCCTGCGGCCAGTTTGCCCAGTTCGTCCAGGCTGGCGCTCATGGTAGTGGAATACTCATTGACCTGGCCGATGCTGTCGGTCACATCACGCACCACATGGCTGCCGCTGTCGGCTTCCTCGCGGGCGGAGTTCACCTTGCTGATGGCTGTTTCAACGCTTAAGGAGATGCCGCGGATGCCGTCAAGCATGGATTCGATAGCCCGTTGGGCCTCAGCGGTTTTTTCCTGCTGCATTTCGCCGTCTTGGTGAATTTCGCCCAGTTCGTCAGTCAGGCTGTTGGTAATATTCACAATGCTGATGACGATGGAGTTGAGCTGCGCGGCGGCTTGCACCACGCCTTCGCGTCTGGCTTGCTCGCCGGCCGCTGTGGCTTCTTCCGCGCGTTTTAGGGCTTCCTGGGCATTCTTGCTTTGCTGCTCGGCTTCTTCGGTTTTGGTCCTGGAGGTTTCGATTAGTTCTTTGAGGCTGCGCACCATAGTGGACAGGCCCTCATAAAGTTTGGCCATTTCTCCGCTGAATCCCCGTCCGGTTTCCGGCAGGGCGGCAAAGTCACCCTTGGCGATTTCCGAAGAGGCTTGGGCCAAAATTTCCACAGGCTTCACAATGGAGCGGGCCATGAAGAAGATAACCACAATAAGCACCAGGGAGATAATAATGCCCAATACGGCCACAGTCATGGCAATGGAGTCGGCCGTGGCCTGAACTTCGTCATCATCGATAAGCACGGCCACTTTCCATTTCAGGGAAGGGGAAGTGTATACGGCGATCTGGTAACTGGTGTCGCCGACAGTGTCGGAGAAATAACTGTCGGTGGTTTTGAATATGGTTTCATAGGCCGGAATTCCGGCTTCAGACACGGATTTAAAGAATAGATCCTTGTGTTTTTTGTCCGATAAAATCACGCCCTGGGCGTCCATAACCACTACATAGCCGGTTTCCCCGATGCTGATGGAATCCAGGTAGCTGGTCAACGCGGCCAGGCCGAAGTCAATGGCCAGCACGCCGATGAAATTGTTGCTGTTGTCGAAAATTTTGCAGGTGACGCTGGTGACCAGCTCCCCGGAGGTTGACTGATAAGGATTGCTGACATTGAAGCGGTCGGGGTTGGCTTTGGCTTCCGTATACCAGGGGCGCTTGCGCGGGTCATAGCCTGCGCCGAACACGTCGCCTTCCGGAGCTTCGATAATGCCGCCGTCTTCCATGCCGATGAAGATAAGCCCGTAAGATTTGTGACTGACGCTCATTTTGTTCAGTTCGTCAAAAACGGGAACTTCCTGGGGCATGAGCCCGGCGCGGAGCATGGTGGTTTTTTCGGTGCGGCCGGCAAAGACGGAATATTTGCCCATGCCTTCACGAATAATGGGCATATCGGCCAGGTACTGGGCACTTTCCTTGGCGCCTTGCACAAACAGCGACAGCTCTTCATCGATGCGGTGCAGCTGACCCATGGCCAAATTTTGGAAGTTTTCCTTGGCGTAGTCGTTGACTTTAAGAGAAACCAGCACGGCAACGGCGGAGATGGCCACTATAATGGTAGTGACATAGACTATGAAAAGCTTGCTGCGTATGGACATGTTTTCTCCTTATAACTCCGTCTACAACAAAATTTAATGCAAAAAATAAGAGATATTAAATGATACCTGATGAAGTAAAATATAGCAATATGCGCTTAATAATATTGCAAAGATAATCAAGTTGTTATTGACGCAAACTTTGCGTTCGGGGGCCTTAATCGGTTGCGGAAGGCCGACTCGGCTACGCGGCGGCGCTTATAAAAAATGCCGATACGGTTCGTACCGGCATTTTTAGGTTTTCCGTTAAGGGCAAAGGTTCAGATTTGGGTTTGCGGTGGTTTAATTTCGTGTTGTTTGCCGCCGCGAATTTTAAAAGCAAGCATTAAGATGAGCAGACCTAGAAAAATAGCGTAAAAGCCCACAATCCAGGCTACGGCCACGGCTCCGTCCAGAGGGCGGAACAGCATAAGCAAACCGAAGATCAAAGTCAGCAGGCCGGATAGGGCCAGGAACCATTCATCCTCAATTTCTTTGCGCAGGCGCCAGGCCGCCGCAATCAGGCTGACGCCGCCCAAAACCGCCCAGAAGCCGATTACGTAGACAAGGGCGAGGGCGGTGATGCCGGGCCAGATAATGGCCACCAGGCCCGCCAGAACTCCCACCGCGCCAAAGACGAAATACGGCCACCAGTGCACGCCTTTTTTGTGCAAACGCCAGCCGGTGTTCAGGGCAAAAGCGCCGTCGGCCAGAGCAAATACGCCCCAGAGCATGGCCAGCGTCCACACGGTAATCAGGGGCCAGGCAATGGCCAAAATACCGAAAACTAGAGCCAGAAGCCCACGCAGGGCTATCCAGCCCCATTCATGTCCTAAATTGGTTTTAAGCAATTGCGGCATATACTCCTGCATAGACAAACCTCCCTGCCGCGAATAGGGAATTCGCGAGGCCGGTGTTAAGTTCAAAGGGCCATACATATAACTGGCAATGGCGGCAGGAAAAGTCAACGTAAAGAGGGCGGGATAAAGTTTTGGCGAGGGCGGAAGTGATTTCACAGCAGCAAAACCACAGACCCGGCGGTGATCAGCAGCCCGCCGACAATGATTTTGGGGGCGGCCGGCTCGCCTAAAAAAAGAATGGCCGGAAAAATAGTGATGGCTACGCTCAATTTGTCTATAGGCGCCACCTTTGAAACATCACCCAACTGCAGAGCTTTAAAGTAAAACAGCCAGGACAGGCCCGTGGCCGCGGCCGAGAGCAGCAAAAACGTGAAGGTGTGCGCGCTGACGTTTTTTATGTTGTGAGCCGCGCCGGTGAACAGCACAATGCCCCAGGTGAGCAGCAGAATAAAACTCACTCGGATGGCGGTAGCCAGGTTGGAATCAATATCTTTTACCCCTATTTTGGAAAATATGGCGGTAAGCGAAGCAAATACAGCGGCCAGCAGGGCATAAATTTTCCACATGGCGGCACCTCCGATGTTTAAGGGCTAGCAAGGAATCATAGAAAATAGTTGAAGGGGCGTAAACGGAATAGGCGAGCTTGAGCGCGAAAAGGTCTTGGCTTCGGCGCTCAGCACACCGGCGTGTCGCCAATATGTACATATTTTTGGCAGTTTTGTCTGTTTTTCTATGAAAAGAGCGCATAGATGTCATAATTTATGAAAACTATGGCAAGGCAAAGGCAAGATCGATATGCCTTGAGCTGATCTGCAATGAATTTTTTATTATCAATAAATAACGTGTTAATTCAATTTTATTGAATTAAAATATAAAAAATTATATGGCATGACAATTTAATTTACACATCTATAATATTGACTGTAGAGCATTTGATATGAAATAATAATATTATTTTCATGATTTTTTGCCGACAATATGACATGAACGCTCATTCGGCAATATAAGTTACAATGATTAATCTGTCTTATTTTGGAGCGTGCGGACGGTTCACACTCTGAAGCTATGAGCGCAGCCAACAGCGAGCATCATGAGATGAAAAAAGGCTGCTTAACTATATTGCTTAAAATGCTTTAAAATCAGCATGTCAGCCGTTTTCAGCTTATTTAAAAACTGAAAGCGCCCATATTTATTTTCAAACAACGCCGAACGCGACGCAATATACAAAGAGCTAACTGATTTTTCGGTCATATAGTCTGGCCGCATTAAGCACTACCAGCACAGAACCGGCGTTGTGCGCCAGGGCTCCGGTTATGGGCGTCAACAGCCCCGCCACCGACAGGACAATGGCTGCGAAATTCATGGCCATGGCCAGGCAGATGTTGAATTTGATGGTTTGAATGGTGATTGCGGCCAGCTTCTTCAGATACGGTATTTTGGTGAGGTCATCGCCCATAAGCGCAATATCCGCAGCTTCAACGGCGATGTCGCTGCCCATGCCTCCCATGGCCACGCTGACGTCGGCGGTTTTCAGGGCCGGGGCGTCGTTGACCCCGTCGCCGATCATGCAGACAATGCGCCCTTGCTTTTGCAGCTCTTTTATGCATGCCACCTTTTGCGCAGGGAGCAATTCCGCATGCACCGCGCCAATGCCCGCTCTGGCGGCAAAATAGTCAGCAGCGGCGGCATGGTCGCCGGTTAAGAGCGCTACCTCGGCGTTATTATTGCGTAATTCCCGCGTCATCTCCTGCGCGGCCGGACGCAAGGTGTCGGATAAAGAAATTAAACCCAGGCACCGGCCGCCGCGGGCCACCAATAGAGTGGCCATGCCCTGGCGCCTTTGATCTTCCAGGGCGGTCAGCATGGTATTCTCCACCGGCACGCCGTGCTCTTGCAGATGCGGATGGTTGCCGCACAAAACGCATTGGCCGTCTACCTCCGCGCTGACGCCTCGGCCCGGCGTCATTTTGAAATTCTCCCCCGCAAGCAGGGCGAGTCCAGACGCCTTTGCCCGTTCCGCAACGGCTTTCCCCACGGGGTGCTCGGAAAGGCTCTCCGCGGAAGCGGCCAGACGCAGCAGCTCATCTTGCGCCCATTGGGGATCCAGAGGAATTATGCCGTTAACCGTCAAGTTGCCGTGGGTGAGCGTGCCGGTTTTATCAAAAGCGATGCAGTCGGCTTTGCCCATATTTTCCAGGGCTCCGCCGGATTTGATCAATACGCCGCGCTTGGCGGCCTGGCCTATGGCGGCCATAATAGACGTGGGCGTGGCCAGAGCCAGCGCGCAGGGGCAGAAAACCACCAGCACGGTCACCGCCCGGATGATATCGCCTGTGGCCAGATAAGCGGCCAAAGCGATGAGCAGGGCGGCCGGCACGAGGCGGGCCGCCCATTTATCCACAATGCGCTGCATGGGGGCCTTGTTTTTTTCCGCCTCCCGCATCATGCGAATCAGCTTTTGCAGGGAGGAATCTTCACCCGCAGAGACCACGCGGATGTCGGCAGCGCCAAAAAGGTTGACCGTTCCGCCCAATACGTTGTCGCCCGCGCTTTTATCCACCGGCAGCGATTCACCGGTCATGATTGACTGATCAACCGAGGTGCTGCCTGACAAAACTACGCCATCCGCCGGGATTGTTTCGCCGGGCAGTACCCTGACCACGTCGTCTTTTCGCAAGTTCTCCGTGGGCACGACTTCTTCGCGTACGCTTTGCCCATCACGGATAACGCGTCTGCCTTGCTGCGGAGCAAGATTTATCAACTGTTTGATGCCCCGCTTGGCCCGCTCGGCGGTTTTATCTTCCAAAATGGAGCCGATGGCCATGATAAAAGCCACTTCACCGGCGGCAAACAGCTCGCCGATAGCGATGGATGCGGCCATAGCCAGAGAAATGAGCAAGGAAGAGGTGATGCTGCGCTGAAACAGCAGTCGGGTCAGCGCAAAATAAACCAGGGGCGAGCCGGAGATGAGCACTGTGCCCCAGGCCGGATCAAGCGGCGCAGGGGTTTCAGTTAAAATAATGAACAAACTTAAGGCTAGGCAGATGCCGGACACGCTGGTCATGCGCGGCCCGGCCAACGAATCAAACACTTTTTCAGCCATAAAACTCTTCATCACACGATCCTCGAAAACTGCTCAATGGCTGAAGTCAGCTTGCGCAATGATTCATCTTCATTGCCGTCTTTGATGGCGTCCAGTACGCAGTGGTGCAGGTGCCCCTCCAAAATGATCTGCCCGGTTTTGTGCAAAGCGGATTTGGCCGCGCCGATCTGGATAAGAATGTCTTCGCAGGGCTTGTCGTCTTCAACCATTTTTAAAATTCCGCGTACCTGGCCTTCTATTTTTTTCAGTCGGCCGGCTACGGCCGCCACATCCATACATTGACGCATAATTGCCTCCGTTTTTTATACCCTATACCCCTATACGGTATATGTCAAATTTGAAAACAACTTAGGCCTGTGTACAACTGAAGCTGTTTTGCGCGGGAATGATTGCCGTTGCAGATAACTTGCGACGTAAACCTATGGTGCTTATCACTTAAATATGACCCTGAATGTGCCGGGGGCATCGCCTTACGCTTAAAGCGCGAGGGGCGCTTTTAACCAGCATGCAGCGCAGCGGAGGAAGTTATGGCTTCTGTATTGATTGTATATGGTTCAAGCACTGGCAACACGCAGTATGTGGCTGAAGAAATTGAAAAAATTCTGACCGCGCAGGGCATGGACGTAAAAAATGTTGAAGTCGGCCGGGCTAAAGCGGAAGGACTATGCGACGGGTATGATATGGTCCTGCTCGGTTGCTCCACCTGGGGAGTGGACGAGATAGAGTTGCAGGAAGACTTTGTTTACCTGTTTGACCGGCTGGAGCAGGCCAATGTCAAAGGCAAAAAAGTGGCGGTGTTCGGCTGCGGAGAAAGCGACCGGACCTGGTTTTGCGGCGCGGTGGACGCCATTGAAAAGAAGCTGAAGGAATTGGACGCGCATGTGGTCGACACTTTACGCGTTGACGGCGACCCCAAGGAGAAAAGAAGCGTTATTAACGACTGGGCAAACCGGGTGGGCGCAGATATGATAAAAATGCGCCACTAGTCTTGAAAAGAAGCCTGGAAAAGGCTGTCTGGCATTGATAGGCATCGCATATGGCCGCGGGGCGATTTTCGGGCAGATCAAGACATCAGCGCAATGCCGCCGGTGAGCAGGGCAATGCCCAGCCAGGCCGAGGGGCGGAGTCTTTGTCCGAATAAAAGCCAGCCGCCCAGGGCTGTGCCGAGCACTCCAAGGGCGGTCCAGAGGGCGTAAAACAGGGCCATGCTAAATCCTCCGGCCGCAAAGGCTATGCAGGCGCTGACGCACACAATGAGCGCAATGGTCGCTGCCGTATATTTTTTGTCGGTGAAACCTTGGGATTTTTTGAGCGCCATATTGGCGAGAACGTCAATGCCTATGCCCAGGGTGATCCCCAAAAAGTATGGCCAGGATTCAATAGGGGACATCTCAGAGATCCTTTTTTCCGGTTTCGGTGCCGTGATGAATGAGCCAGGAACCGGCAAGGAGCAGGATTATGCCGGCCACCTGCATTGGCCCAAGAGGTTCCGAGAGGCAGAGATAGCCGACCAGGGCGGCCAGGACGAGGCCTCCCGCTTCGTAAACGGCGTAGGTCACAGCCACGGGTATGCGTAAAACCGCTTTGGCGCGGCAGTAATATACAAGAACCAGGGCGACAACGATAATGGCGAATCCCAGAAAGGGGCGCTCCGCTTGCACGCTTTTGAACAGGCCGAGACTCGCCACTCCCAGGATTGTGGATATGCCGAGAAAGATCCAGCAGGCAGCTTTGCTCATATTGTATTCTCTCGGGAAGAAAAATGCGGCTTGTAAAAAAAGCTGCTCTCAGGGCAGACCAGCTTTAATGAGCCCTTCGGTGATAAGGCGCACCCATTTGCCGTCGCTGAGCATGCAGTAGAGCAGGCGCTCGCGTTTTTGCGGGAAGTCGGGCTCCAGAGCCAGCAACTGTTCCAGAGCTTTTTGCCCGTCCTGCTTTGCGCCCAGTTTGCCGTATACCGCTGCGCGCGCAATGGGGTCCCAGATGCAGGTGGGCACGTTCATTTGCAGCGCTTCATCCAACGCCGCTTCGTAGTTCTTTTTGGCGTAATAATATATAAACGGCACAAGATGGCACCAACTGGGGCTGTATGGGTTGAGGCGCAAGGCCTCTTCCACCAGATTTTTGCCCTCAAGCAGGTCTTTGGTTATGCCGGTTAAAAGGCCTATGGAGACGAAAAGATACGGGTTGGTGTTGTCGGATGGGTATATTTTGCCGATGCTGCTGTTCATGCGGGGAATATCTCCGCGCAGGCAGTAGTTCAGGGCCATGGCCCAGTGCCCCATCTGGCAGGCGGAATCGATTTTCAGCGAGTTGATGGCCAGGCTCAAGCCCCGGTCCAGGCTGTCGGACAAAAGATCATAGCCGAATTCATAATCAGCGGAATAAATGTCCGAGAGCAAAGCGCAGACCATGGCGTTGTCCGGCGCGTGCGTATAGCTGTGTTCCAGGGCTTGCTTGGCGTTAAGGTAGTCGTTGCGGTCAAAGGTGCCTATCCAGGCGTGGTAGCGCAGGGTAGCCTCGTAAACGCCGATGTCATCCAGGTTTTTGTGCGCGGTCTCGCGCAGGAGGGTGCGGTTGATCAGCCCGAAACTGTCCATGACCATGCCCACCACCTTGCGGGTAATGGCGTCCTGGATTTCCAGGCAGGCCTGTTCGTCAA
>CBDTYX010000008.1:0-19223 GCA_965364745.1 uncultured Desulfovibrionaceae bacterium
GGCTACCCCAACATCTACCTGCTGGACCGCTCCTTTAAGCGCGACCGCGTGCTGGAATCCAGCGGCGGCATTGACGTGTCCCCCTCGTTTGACGCCACGGGCACTAAAATGGTCTTTACTTCCAGCCGCCTGGGCAACCCGCACATTTTCCTGAAAAACCTTTCCACCGGGCAGGTCACCCGCGTTTCCCAGGACGGTAAATATAACACCGACCCGTCCATCAGCCCGGACGGCACCCTGGTGGCCTATGCGCGCATGGTCGGCAGCGGCCAGCACCGCATCTTTGTGCATGACCTGTTAACCGGGCAGGAACGCCAGGTGACTTTCGGCCCAGGCAGTGACGAGCAGCCCGCCTTTGCGCCCGACAGCTACTTTATCGCCTTTATGTCCACCCGCTCCGGGCAGCCGCAAATCTACCTGACCACCCGGCACGGCGGCGACGCCAAGCGCGTGCCCACGGGCAGCGGCGACGCCCGCTTCCCGGCTTGGGGCATTATTCCCGATCAATAGCCAGGCCAAGGGGTTTCGAGTTTTTCAACCTCGAAGCCCCTTGCTTTTAACCGAAAGATATTTACAGGGTATAAAGATTTGTTTATCTTAATCATTAAGCACAGCTGGCTTCAGTGCCGCGTAACCCCCTTTTCCGCCGTCTCTTTTTAAAGACAGCAGAAAAAAAGATTGACAGTTTTGCAAAAAAGCGCCAATGGGGATTAATTACGACACGCACTGTATGAACCTGTTCTTAACGCGCTTGTTGTATGCGATTTCAGGTAGGCAACATGAAGGGCATGTCGCCAGTCTGGAATCGCAGGAAGGAAAATCTTATTTTAATCTTGTTTGGAGAACTGCTTTTAGGAGGGACTCTGATGAAAATGTTCAAACGTATTGGATTTATGATGGCCCTGGCTCTGGTTCTGGCTGTCAGCGTGGGCTGCGCCAAGAAGCAACCCGGCACCGTGGGCGAAGGCTATGGCGAAGGCGACGGCCTTACCCCTGAAATGCGCCAGGCTTACTCTGTGATTCAGGACCAGAAAATCTACTTCGATTTCGACCGTTTCGACATCCGCTCTGAATACCAGAACGTGCTGCGTGAAAAGGCCGACGTGCTGAAGCGCTACCCCCAGATCAACGTGTTGATCGAAGGCCACTGCGACGAGCGCGGCACTGAAGAATACAACATGGCTCTTGGTGAGCGCCGCGCCCGCGCCGCTTACGAATACCTGCTCAAGCTCGGCGTGTCCCCGAACCAGCTGCAGATGATCAGCTACGGCAAAGATCGTCCCGCTGTTGCCGGCAACGACGAAGCCGCCTGGGCCCAGAACCGCCGCGATGAATTCAAAGTCATCCGCTAGTTTCTGGATTGCTTAAATAAAAAAAGCCGCCTCTTCCGGGGCGGCTTTTTTTATTGCCTTGCGGCCAATCTTTACAGTTAAATCAGCCGTTCAAAAATAGTCTGGTAAAAGGCCCGAATGTCTAAGGCCAAAGCTAAAGAGGCCTTTGGACAATCCACCTGGGGAATATTTATTTTGCTGAGCACATGCCCGGCTATGTCGGTAAAATCTTTATCGCCGTTGGTTTTAAGCATTTCCACATAACCGAGAATCTTCTCGCACATTTGCACGCTCTTTTTAGCAGGCATGCAGCGACTGTATTTCTCCAGAAAATCATTGAAAATTTCTTCGGATTGCCGCGGAAAAGAACTGTCCAAGGCCAGCTTCCACAGGCCGATAAACATGGCCTTCAGCTCCTGTCTGGCTCTGCGCCGACGCGGAGACATAAGAGCCCGCTTGATGCCGAGGTAATGAAGCTGGGCGGAAAAGCTGGTGTCCTCAAGAAGGGCCGCAAAATGGCTGATGACTTCTTCACTGCTGTAAGCGGCAGGGGTAATTGCTGAATCTAACGGATCTTGGCTCATCTAAACTGCTCTTTGTAACTTTTGCTTCCTGCTTGGAAGCGCCATTAAACTAAAAATCACGACTTTGCGGCCGCGCCTCCCTGCGGGCGACGCCTGCGTCTGCCGCTGCCGCTGCCTGAAGAACGGCGGCCTCCCCCGCCATGTCCGGAAGGCCGCGCAGAAGTTTGCCTCGCTTCCGGCATGGTTCCGTGCAGGGCCTGCTGGTAATATTCGTCGACCAGCATGGCCAAAGTCTCGGCATCGTCGTTTTCAACCAAGTGGCGGACCAAGGGCAAGAAGCGGCTGAAGCGTTCTTTTTGCAAGCCGGTGCATTGCCGCAGCCGGGCTTCCAAAAGAGCGGTCAGGCGTTCTTCGACCACGGAGCGCAGAGCCGCGTCATCCGGAGTGGGCTGCGCCATAAGATTTATTTTATAGTGCTTGGCAATGCGCAGCAAGGCCAGTTTTTCCATAATATCCACAAGGCTGATGACCGTGCCGCCGGCGCCGGCGCGGCCGGTGCGTCCGGCCCTATGGATGTATGATTCCGGATCTTCCGGCGGCTCATATAAAATTACGTGGGAAAGGTCGGCTATGTCTATGCCGCGGGCGGCCACGTCAGTAGCCACCAAAAAACGCGTCTCGCCGTTACGCACTCGCTTGAGCACTTCCTCGCGCTGGCTTTGCGTCAAATCCGAACACAGGGCGTCGGCATTATAGCCGAAACCGCGCAGCACCGCGGTCACATAGTGCACATTGCTGCGCGTATTGCAAAAAATCATGGCCGCGGCCGGGCTCTCCATTTCCAGAATGCGCACTAGGGCCCGGTCTTTGCCCATGGCGTCGGTTTCATAATAAATATGATCCACGAGCGCAATGTGCACCTGGCTGTGCGACAGGGACAGCAGCTGGGGCTCATGCATGAATTCCGCAGCCAGGCGCAAAACATGCACCGGAAAAGTGGCGGAAAACATGTATGCGGGCACCGGGCGTTCCGGCAAATAACGGCTCACCTCTTTCATGTCCGGATAAAAACCTATGGAGAGCATGCGGTCGGCCTCATCAAAGACCAGGCAACGCAGATCGGCAAGGCTTAAGGTCCGACGCAGCAGGTGGTCCAGCACGCGCCCCGGCGTGCCGATAATGACTTGCGCCCCGCTTCGCAAAGCTTCCAGTTGAGCGCCGTAGCCCACCCCGCCGTACAGGGCGGCGGCATTTATGCTTGTGCCTTCAAATACGATTTGGGCCTCGTGGGCCACTTGCAAGGCCAGCTCTCTGGTCGGCACTAAAATCAGGGCCTGGGCCGCAGTCGCCAGACCGTCCACAGATTCGAGCAACGGCAACAGAAAGGCGCCGGTTTTGCCGCTGCCGGTGCGGGATTGAATCATCAGATCCCGGCCGGCCAGACTGTAAGGAAGAGACATGGCCTGCACAGGCATAAGCTCGCGCCAGCCCATACGCGCCACAGCCGCGCGCATGGCCGGGGAAAGATCTTCCATGGTCAGGGGCGGCAACGCATTCTCCGGCTCGCTCACTCCCGTGAGTTCGGCAAATAAATCTGAGGCGGATTCAACAGAGGATTCTGGTGGGGTTCCCGGGAGCGTCAACTCCTCGTTCATAAGCTGTCCTTGTAGGCCTAGTCGCTAAGCCCTTATTTTTGCAAAGCTAAATCGGCCAGAGCGTTCACTGTGGCCGCGGCCAGGGGCGACCCCCCCTTGCGGCCTTTGATGACAATACTTGGAATATTGTATTTTTGCAATAATTCCTTTGATTCCAAAGCATTTACAAACCCCACCGGCATACCGATGACCAGGGCGGGGCGAATATTCTTGTTTGTTTCCAGCAAATCTAAGAGGCCCAGAAGGGCGGTGGGGGCGTTACCCACAGCCACTATGGCCCTGTGCAGCAACGGGCCGGCCGTTCGCACGGCGGCCAGACTGCGGGTGAGGCCTTGCGCCTTTGCGGTTTCATCCACAGCGGGCAAGCGCAACAGGCAGGTGACCGAGCAGCCCAGGGGCTCAAGGCGTCGCAGTGGGATGCCTGCAGCGGCCATGCCCGTATCGGTAAAAACAGCGGCCCCTTCTCGCAACGCTCTGACTCCGGCAGCCGCTGCCCCGGGCGTGAAGACCAAATGGTTCAGCAAATCAAAATCCGCAGTGGTATGGATCAGGCGGCGGGCAACGGCCCATTCTGCTCCGCAAAACGGACGGGGTTCGGGAACTTCGGCGTCAATAACGGCAAAAGAGTGCCGCTCTATGTCTTCCGGCGCGTGCGCGGCCAAAAGCGCGGCGATATGATCAGATAAATCCATGCGCAACTCCAAAATCAGCGCAAGCCGCCGTAAAATTGCGTGCCAAGTCGGGGTTGGAAGCAAAATGCAAATGCACATAGGAAGCGGCCACCGAACCCTGCCGCACGCCTAGGGGCGCTTCCCGCCGTCCGGCAGCGTTCTCCGCGCTGAACAGTCGGACGGGCCCGGCTAAAGCTGCCTCCGCCGCCAAGTCCAACTCAGGTTCGGCTGCCGAAGAATAATGAAAGACATGCCCTCTGGCCCGTGTGCCCGCCGGACCAAGCAAGGACGGCGCCAGCGTGCGCACCTCCCGGTAGCCCAGAGCCCGCCGCCGGGTTTCCATACGGCAGGACCAGGGAAAGTGCCCGACCAAGGGCCAAGTTTCGCCTGCGGCATCCTCAAGCTTAGACATCAAATACATATATCCGCCACACTCCGCGTACACCGGCCCGCCTTGTTTAATAAACGCGCGCACGGCTTCAAGCATGGCCACATTGGCGGACAACTCCCGGGCGTATAGCTCAGGGTACCCCCCGCAAAAATAAAGCCCGCAGCAGCCGACCGGCAATTCCGTATCCGCCATGGGCGAAAAAAAGACCACCTCCGCCCCGGCTGCGTGAAGACAATCCAAATTTTCCCGGTACAAAAAAAACATGGCGTCATCACGACTTACGGCAATGCGCGGCCGCACCGCAACAGCGCTTGCGCGGGCACTGAAAACCTCGCTGCGTTTTGCCGGTTCTCGCGCTTCATGCGGCAAATCCGGCAGCGCGGAAAATAGCGCCGTAAAATTCACATGCTCGCGCACCCAGTCGGCCAAAACCGCGGTTTTATCAGCGGCTGCCGGGCCCGGCGGCTGCAAGCCCAAATGCCGTCCCGGCAAATCCAAGCCCTCCCGAGCAGGCAACCACCCCAAAACCGGCACCTGGGGCAGCACTTGCGCCAGCGCGGCCATCACCAGTTCCGCATGATTTTTGCTGCCGGCCCGGTTTAAAATCACACCCGCGATGCGCAGCTCCGGATCAAAATCCACAAAACCTTTAATCAAAGCGGCTGCGGACCGCGCCTGTTTGGCGATATCAACCACCAGCACTGCCGGAATGCCCAAAAGCTTGGCCAAATCCGCACAGGACCCGGCATTGGAGGTCGGATCGCCCCCATCATAAAGACCCATGGCCCCTTCCACTATGGCCAGATCGGGTTTTGCCGCCGCCCAAACGGTATTGCGCGCAAAGAGCTCCCGGCAAGACTCCGGACCCATCATCCAGGGGTCCAGGTTATGACAAACCAGGCCTGAAGCGATCTCCAGATGGAGGGGGTCCAAATAATCCGGCCCCATCTTGAAGGTTTGAACTTTTTGAGCTCTGCCGATTGCGCCGTTGGCCAGGGCCGCTGCCAGGCCCCGGCAGACCGAGGTCTTTCCGCTCCCGCTCATGGGCGCGGCAACAAGCATGGCTTTGGTCATGGTAAAACCTTGTGCGCTTAAAGCAACAACGAAATAGGCAACTAAAAAGACTGCTCCGGGGAAAACTGCCCGGCAATGATAGCCACATCTTCCCGCCGGGCCTGGACGTTCAGCTCCAGGGAACCGCCCGTGCAGGTAAAGCGCTCGCCGTCAAAGGCCACCCAGCCGGCGGACAGAACTTTGGCATAGGGCATCTGCTCGCGCATATCCGCATGATCCACGCGCTGCGGGAATAAAAAGGCCGCGGGCTCGCCGGAAAAATCCTCAAAAATAATATACTTCATGTCGCCTCCCGAATCATTGTTCAATACTATAGTGTTTAGCTGAGAAAATCCACACCCCTGGCGCTCGTAATCCGCTGCGGCCCTCCTCCGGCAGATGTCGACAATTTTCTGCAGCCTGGAATCTAAACTAATAGTTGACCTTGAAGCGAAAAGTCGAAATTTACCTCATTAACGCCGTCCAGAACCAAAAGACCGAGTTTGCGGCCATGGTTGCCCATGAAATATGTTCTAATTTGACTTCCAGCTATTATCTATTTACACTTAATACCAAACTAAAATATATTGCATGAGCTTAAAAAACCATAAAGGAACAGTATTATGGATAATCATTTCAAAGAAGCCTTAGAGTTAGTAAAGTGTCAGGCGGCCGTCCGCATAATGACTGCGGAAGAAATGACCGCCATGGCGCAAAGGCTGTGCCGCGGTTTAAAGGCCTTATCTGAAGGGGAAGCCGTAGCCGCGGCCGAACCGGCTATTGACCCGTCTAAAGCTATTAAAGAAAACAGCATTATTTGTGTGGAATGCGGCAAAACACTCAAGGTTATTACCAAAAAACATTTGGCCGAACACGGCCTGACTCCGGAAAGCTACCGGGAAAAATACGGTTATAAAAAAGGCACCGCCCTGGTTTGTAAAGGACTGCAACGGGAGCGCCGCAAACTTATGAAAGAAATGCGGCTCTGGGAGCGCCGCAAATAACAGGACAAATCCGGGCCTGCTTATAGGCCTGGCCTGTTTCTCGTTTTATTGATATAAAACCGCCCATGAGTTCTTTAATAAGACAAAGTTACACTATCAGCGGCCAAGTGCAAGGCGTGGGCTTCAGGCCGTTTGTCTACCGTTTGGCGGAGCGGCTGGGCCTTACGGGATTTGTGCGCAATACTACAGAAGGCGTAAATCTGGAGGTGCAAGGCGAGCCGGCCGCTCTGGTAAGCTTTGTCATGGCTTTGCGTTCAGAGCTGCCGCCTCTGGCTAGAATTTCCGACATGCGGGTCGCGGATATTCCCACGCTGCCTGCTGAGCGGGAATTTATCATTGCCCATAGCCAAAACGCTGCAGCGCACGGGGTGCTGGTCTCTCCGGATGTGGCCATGTGCGCCGACTGCGCAAAAGATATCGCCAATTCCGGCGAGCGGCGCTATAATTATCCTTTCACCAACTGCACCAATTGCGGTCCGCGTTACACCATCACCCGCAAACTGCCCTACGACCGTCCCAATACCAGCCTGGCCGGGTTTCCCCTCTGCCCCGCCTGCTTAAAGGAATATGAAAACCCGGAAGACCGGCGTTTTCACGCCCAGCCCACAGCCTGCCCCGTCTGCGGCCCCCAGGTCAGCTTTCATGATGCTGACGGCACGCTGCTAAGCGAAGCTGAAGCAGCGGTCAAAGAAGCCGGGGTGGCCCTGGCCCGGGGCAAAATTGTAGCTGTAAAAGGCTTGGGCGGCTTTCATCTGGCCTGCGACGCGGGCAACTCCGAAGCGGTCTTGCGCTTGCGCGAGCGTAAACAACGCCCGCACAAGCCCCTGGCGCTCATGGTCCCGGACTTGTCCACCGCCCGCGCCATTGCCCAGGTCAGCGACGTTGAAGCCGAACTCATGGCCGGCGCGGAGGCGCCCGTTGTGCTGTGCGTAAAGCGCAGCCGCTTTATTTTAAATTCATACCTGGCCCCGGACTGCCCGGAGCTGGGCATTATGCTGCCTTATACCCCGCTGCATCAACTGCTGATAAACGCCTTTCGGGAAATAATTCCCTCCCCTTCCGTGCTGGTTATGACTTCGGGCAATCCTTCCGGCGAGCCCATTTGCCTGGACAATAAGGAAGCCCTGGCCAAACTGGCCGGGTATGCAGATTTCTTTCTGCTGCACAATCGCGATATTTTGGCCCGCGTGGATGATTCCGTGCTCAGGGTTGTGCCGGGAAGCGGCGCTGACGCCCTCCCCGGCCAGGTGCAATTCCTGCGCCGGGCGCGCGGGTTTGTGCCCCGCCCGATCCGCCTGAACGGCTCCCCCGGCCAAGGCGCGCCTTTGCTGGCTGTGGGCGCTGAATTGAAAAATACCTTCTGCCTGTGCCGGGGTGATGAAGCTTTTGTCAGCCAGCACGTGGGCGACTTAAACTGCCTGGAAAACCAGGTCTTTTTTGAAGAGGCCAAAGAACATCTGTGTCGTTTGCTGGATATGCAACCGGAAGCGGTCATTCATGATTTGCATCCGGACTATCTGTCCACGCGCCTGGCTTTGGACAGCGGGCTGCCGCACTACAGCGTACAGCATCATGCAGCCCATATTTTCGGCGTGGCCGCGGAACACGGGATTGCGGGGCGGATTTTGGGCCTGGCCCTGGACGGCGCGGGCCTTGGCGACGATAGCACCATCTGGGGGGGCGAGCTGCTGCTCATTGACAACCGCCCCGCAGCAAGCCTTGCCGACTGCCCCAACGCCGGCGGCAACAACTATTGTCGTTTGGGGCACCTTGCCCTCATGCCCCTGCCCGGCGGCGACGCCGCGGCCCGAACGCCCTGGCGCATGGCTCAAGGTCTGCTCAGCCAGGTAGGCGTCGACGAACCCCTGCCGGAATACTGCCATTGGATAAAAGATGAGGCCGGCCGGACGGACGCGAACCTGCTTTGCCAGATGCTGCGCCAGGACGTCAATGTCGGCCGGACCAGCAGTTGCGGCCGCCTGTTTGATGCCGTAGCCGGGCTGCTCGGCTTTCCCGCGACCATGTCTTTTGAAGGCCAGGCCGCAGCCTGGCTGGAGCAATTGCAAACTTTGGAAGAGCAAGGCCGTTATGCCTGCCCCACACAAGTGGAAGGCGAGCGGCGGCTGCTCAATATTCATGAATTGTTTGCCCAAGTCTGGGAGGATGTGCGCTGCGGCATACCCGCCGGCATTATTGCCCGGCGTTTTCACCTCGGGCTGATCCAGGGCTTGGCCGATATGACCGCGCAAGCGGCGCAGGAGTGGGGAATCAATGCAGTAGCCCTGTCCGGCGGCGTGTTGCAAAACCGGACCGTGGCCCTTGTCCTGCCGGAACTGTTGCGCGAACGCGGGCTCACCCCCCTGCTGCACAAGGAAGTCCCTTGCAATGACGGCGGTATTTCCTTGGGGCAAGCGGCCTGGGCCCGAGCTAAAGGCCTTTAACGCGCGTTTTTTTGCCCCTCTGCGTTTACCCCCCTCCCCCGCAAGTACGGGGGTTCTGCGTGCATGAATGCGGAAGAGTGTTTTCCGGCGGATATGTCGCAGGATCCCCCGCCACATAAATGCGCCGCCATGCGGCTTTTTATTCGGCGCCCGCCGCGGCTTCCGCCAAAATCCCCTCCCAGGCGGCCACAGCATTTTCAAGACTGAAATCCTGCACCCGGACAAGCCCCGCCTGAATATATCTTTTGCGCTCCTCACCGGCCAGCATGGCTCCAAGGGCCTCGGCCAAAGCCTCGGGATCATTCATGGGCGTCAATTTGCCGTATTGGTCGTCCCCAAGGATTTCCGCCGGTCCGTGCGGGCAGTCCGCGGCAACCACAGGCAGGCCCAAGGCCAGGGCCTCCATAATGACTGTGGGAAAACCTTCAAAAAATGAACTCAGCCCAAGCACGGCAGCGCATCGCATACAAGGATAGGGATTGCTCGTGAAACCCGGCAAAAAAATACTGTCCTTGACCCCCAGGCGCTGCGTTTCTTGCTCCAAAGCCGCGCGTTCAGGCCCCTCGCCAAGAATGCACAGGTGATGGTCGCTGCCAACGGCCCGCAAAAGGGCATGGGCTTGAATAAGCAGGTGAAACGCCTTTTCCGGGGCCAGCCGTCCCACACCCAGTATGACCGGTTTGGCGAAACAGTGGGCAAGACGCTCGGGAAGCGAATCCTCCGCTTTTGCCTGTATGGCTTTGAAATCTATAGGGTTATACAACAAGCGCAGCTTTGCAGCCGCCGCAGGGAATAGCTTGCAGGTCGACTCAAGCACCCCCTGGCTTACACAGGTGATAAAAACGCAGCGAGCAAAGGCCCAGCCCAGAATGACGGCATATAATCGCGCGTACCAGGCGGTCTTTTGAGCGAAGTATCCGGCCAAATCTTTGTGCAGCCAACCTATGGCCTTGCCTTTGCCGAACAGCGCGGCCCAGAAGATGCTTTGCAGCTCCAGACTGCCCACTACGACCCGGGCTCTCTTTGGCTGCCTTGCGGATAGCCGGGAAAAGCCTAAGGCACTGCCAAAAAGAAGGCCCGGCCGGCATAATAAAAGGAAGGCAGGGCGGGACGGCTCTTTCAAGTTCCGGAATATATTTGGTGCAGACTACGCGCACCACGTCGCCTTTGTTTTGCAACTGCCGAGCCAGCGTAAGCGTAACGACTTCCGCCCCGCCGCCGAAGCTGTGCATAATAAACAGGTAGTGCTCGCCCATAATCTGCTCCCGCGCTTAAGCTTCATGCTTGTATTCGGACAAATGATATAAGCAAAACAACGGCAATAAAAACAATATATTCCGCGTTTCAATGTCCGCAAGTCCCGCAATTGCGACCATAATTATCCAAAACAAACAAATTGTAGCGCTGCAGCGGTACAAATCAGAGTGCGGATTTTCGCGTAGCTTGCCAAACAGTCTTTTAGATATGCCGCATACCCAAAACATAACGCAAAAAATTACGGGAATGCCGTATTCAGCCGCAGCTGCCGGCAGAGTGGATAGATGGGGAATGGAACCCGTGTCCTTCCAAGCAATGAATTCCGGATCCTTATGAAGGTCTTCCTTGTTCTGCGGCTCTTCGATCACGTGTCTCGTGAACCATCCCCGCCCGACGCCAAGAACAGGATGTTTTTTGATCAACTCAAAGGTAGCTATGGTTACGGCCACACGAGGCATGGAGATGAGTTGAATTCTCTCTATTTTTTCCTGAACCTTGGGCGTAAAAAACAATATCAGCACGGACAATATAGAAATCATAAAAAAACTTCCGCCCAACACAAACATCCTACGTCCTATGCAAAAATATGCGGCAATGGCGGCCAGTCCTGTAACTCCAAAAATAATACCAGCAAAAGATGTTGAAACAAAAAGAATGACAAAACAGATCGCCGCCATGACCCAGCCGGCACTATTATAGCGTGACCGCACAGCGGTCAGACCAAGGCTTACAGGTAAAAAAAATGTGCTGAGCCAAGCGGCCAGAGCCGACGCCTCCTCGAATACCCCGTTTATTCTTAAGCTTTTTGCCGTATATGATCCTTCGGAATAAAAATCATAAACTGCGCCTATCCACTGTGCTTCAATAAACGGCGCCAGGGCGATATTCAACATCTTAGCTTTACCGGCCAAGGCAGCCAGCCAGGGCAAGGAAGCGTCTTTGCCGAACAGCCACAGCGCCTGAACGGCGCATGTAAGCGCAATAAAGACAAAGGCCGCCACTGTTCCCATGAGCAGGCATTTTTGCGATCTTGTATCGCTAATCAACACTTTGCACAGCAAAACAAAAAATAGAATAAACGGCAGCTGCACTGCCAGCTTTCCCAGAGAAATCAGGACGGACACGAAGGTGGGGCGCCCCGCAACAGGATAAAAAGACGCGCTGCACCACATCGCAACCGTCTGAAACAAAAAAAACACGATCAGCCAGGGTGCGGCTTTTTTTAGCAAGCCCCAAACATCATCTAACGACCAAAGTTTGGCCTGCCAAGCCCAAAGCATGAACGGCGCCGCAATGTATATAAAAGCATGCTGCAAATAATAGTTGGGAATAAATGTAAAAATCCATTTTTGCCAACAAGCCAACGGCACTGTGCAAAATGCGAAAATATGCAGCAGAGAAAATTTTTGTGCTTCAGCGTGTTGCAAAACGAGCCTCTTTTATTTGCTTAAAAGATATTTAAAACACAAGAAGAGGTATTTTGGTGTTTTCTTTATATTTTGCCATCTGTTATTGCCATGCAACAATGAATGGACGAGCAGCAGGTGGAGAGGATATAAAAATGCATGCAATATATACATATAGATGTATTTATGTATATGCATTTTAAACACCTGCCTTTCTTTAAGTTGCAATTTAATATATCGTAGCGATTCCAGCGTTGAGAGCCGTTGCATGATATCAACAGTCAATCCGGACAGGCGCTGGCAATACCGGTATAAGGCTTCTTTGATAGTGTATAGGAGCGGGTTTTCCGTCAGTAGAAGAAATATGAACGCCACATCCTCGGCACAACGACTTTCAGGAAATAAAATTTTTGTGCGCTTAAGGAAACTCCGCCTGAACAGCTTGTTCCAAACAGGCGAATGTATTTTTTTCTGCCCTAATAAAGCTGACGCCTCCAACATACCTGATGCAACAGGAAGAATTTGGCGGCTTCTGTTACCCTCAATCCATTCAAAACCGCAGACGACAATGTCCGCCCTCGCTTCAACAGCTGCGGTATGAAGTTTTGCGTACATTTCCGGGGTTGCGGCATCGTCGCTGTCCACAAAACCCAAAAATTCGCCGCACGCCGCAGCCATTCCCGCGTTGCGGGCCGCGCCAGGACCTTGCCGGTACGGCATGGTGACACACCGAATCCTGTCAGGATGTTGAGCCGCATAGCAGGCGCAAATTTCTGACGAGCCGTCCTCAGATGCATCATCCACCAAAATGATCTCCAGGCTTTGCAGCGTCTGCGCGAGCAGCGAGTCAAGGCAACGCTCCAGCCAGGGCGCGGTATCGCAAACCGGGACAACAACACTGACAAGCGGCGGCGCCATACGAGACCCCTGCTTCTACGAATTTGCCTTGCCGGCACGAAACGCCTGCGGACAACATTTGCTGATGCAAAACACATAGCCGGCGCAGATGCCCGACTCCACCAGAATAGGCATACACGCCGCGCCGTAAATGCCGAATAGCGACGCCATGCCCGCTACCGTCGGCAAGCTGACTAGCCCTACCGCCAGCAACACCATGGTCAAAGCCCGCTCCTGCCCGAACGGCACCAGGATTTGATTGCCCAAAACAATGTTGCAGGCCAAAATAGGTATAAACACTGCCATAATACGCAACACAGGAACAGTTTCACCATAGCCGGAACCCAAAACAACAGGGATGACCCAGGGCGCCGTCAGCCACAATACAATGGCCAGAATCAACATAACCCCGCCCGTGCCTGCCAGGGAGGCGCGCAACATCCTTGCCGTGCCTGTGGGATTTTTTTCCCGAGCCGCACAGATTTCCGGCATCAGCGCCTGGGTGACCGGTGCGGACAAACTGACAACAGCCCGCACTATTTTATCCGCAGCCAGAAGTATGCCCAGCTGTCCGGCCGGCAAGAAAAGCGCAATGATAAGCGTATTGCCTTGCGTATAGAGCATGGAGGCCAAGCGGCTGGAAAACAATATAAAAGCGCGCCGCAGCTCCGTCCGGCCCGCGCGAAAGTCCAGTCGAACCCCGTCAACAGCGCGGATCATTGCCGCTGTTTGCCAAGTATAAGCCGCTGCCTTGCAGATAAACAGAAAAAGCAGATATCTAGGCCACTGTCCAGGGCCGTCAATAAAAACAAATACCAACGATAACGCCAGCGCACTGCTTAAAACATCCCATACAGCCATCCGCCGCATGCCGCTGCCCGCGCCTTGAAAATACCAGGTGGGATTGCAGCCCAAAGCAATCCCGTACGCTATGGCCAAACTGTATCCAAGGCTATTGTCCGCGGCATAAGGAAGAAAAGGGCAAGCCAACGCGGCCAGGCAACCGCAAATAAAGACCAAAATCAGCTTGGCTGACAAAACAGCGCTGACAGTACGCTGCAAAACCTTTGCCTCGTCGCGGGCCTGCGCTATATCGCGCACTGCGCCTAAGGAAAACCCCCACTCAACGCTCAGCCCTACCGCTGTGGATAAAGAGAGCATGTACATAAGTATGCCGAACCTTTCCGGCCCCAACACCCGGGAAAGATACGGAAAAGCCAGCAGCGGCAGGAAAATTTGAGCACCCTGAACGGCCCCAAAAGATAAAAAAGATTTAAATGCAGACGCGCGGCACAGGCGGAATACCCGCTCACGCATGGTTTTCTCCGCCCTTGCCCAAGGCCAGACTGCGGTAAAGATCCGCATAAGCCTGATAGGCGGTTTTGATATCGTGTCTTTGCGCGATGCGTTCGCGGCCGGCCGCGCCCATTTTTTCCCGCAAAATAGGATTGCGGGCCAACTCAAGAACATATCCGGCCAGTTCAGCGGCATCGGCGCCCAAAAAGCCGGTAACTCCATGCTCCACAATAGCTTCGTTAGCAGGAATCTTGCAGGCGACCACAGGTTTGCCCAGGGCCATGGCCTCCAGGATGCTGTAAGAAAGCCCCTCCCAGGATGAGGTGTGGACATAGATATCCAGGCCGGCAATGCGGGACAGCGCGTCCTCACGGGGCAACCAGGAAGTCATTTCAACTTCCGGCGGGCAGGACGAGTTTTTCTCTCCCCCGATCCAAACCCAGGAGGCTTCATTTTGCAGCTGCCCGACAAGGGCAAAAAAAAAGCTCGGGCATGCGCTGCGCTGTGAGTCGGCCGCAAATGCCCGCTACAGGCAATTTTTTGCCCCAGGCAAACGGCGTGATTTCGGACAGGCTTTCCAGGTCCACCGCATTAAGGACTCGCTGCACCATCCTGTTAGGCCCGCCCAATTTGCGGGCAAGAATATATTCCTCTTCGCCGCAAGCAGCCACCGCGCTGCCTACGCGGGCGAACAACCACTCCACGGCAATAAAAAAATTCTTTTGCGCTTTTGAAACATCTGTCCGCAAAAAGCTGTAGCCATGCGGCGTATACACTGAAGGCAGGCGACAAATTCGCGCGGCCAGCCGGCCCAGCACCCCGGCCTTGGACGAATGGCAGTGCATAATATCCGGGTTGCAGTCACGGATCAGTAAAACCAGCTCTTTCAGTGCGGCCGCGTCTTTAGCCGGATGAATGGTCCGCTGCATGCCGATGGGGTGAAACCGCGCGGTGTCTGGAAACATCTGCGCGAAATCCGTCGGCGTTTCCGGACGAAGACCGTAAGCCACAGAATGGCGAAAGCCCTGCGCCTCACCCAGGCTTCGGCACAAACAAAGTATGGCCGTAAATGTTCCCGCGCCGAATGACTCGACGATATGCAGAATATGGAGAGGAGAAGGAGAATTCATATATTCCCGCTATAGACAAAAACTGCCTGTTGTGCGGGAAGGGCAGCCGAGCGCAAAACTTTCTAGCGCCAGCGCCAAAAAATGAAATAACTTGCCCCTTTCAGCCTGCCGCACGGTTGCCTGTCAAGTTTCCCACCTTAACTTGCGTAATAATTTACGTCCTTTATGGTCGGGGGTCAAGTTTGCGCCGGCAAGCATAATTTTTAGCTACACTAGCTTTTGCAACGGCAGGGTTTTAAATTTCCGGCATCTTCAGCTTTACTGGAAACGACGGGATGGAATGCCTAAAACGCGGACCGCATAATATCATGAAAAATAGCTCCAAGGAAAAGCTATAACGCTTTTTACCAAAAGGCAGCTCCGCGAAAGCACCAGGCAAAAACGTAAAACGGGGCCGGGCTTGTGGAGCAGGTATTCAACCCATCAACAAGGTAAACATCGCGAGACACACTTCTGCAGACCAACATGCAGAGTTGCGCCAGCAGGCGGAGAGCACCGGCAATATCACGAATGCCATTTCCGACATCGTTGACCAAACCAGCTTGCCGGTTCTGAATGCGGCCATTGAAGCGGCACGTCGGGGAGACCGGACGGGGCTTTGCCGTGGTGGCCGATGCAGTACGCAGGCTGGCGGAAAAAACCATGAATGCGACTCAGGAAGTGGGCGCCGGCACCAACGCTGTGCAACATTCGGCCAGGGGCAGCGTGGAAGAGGTGGGACGCTCGGTCATGGCCGTAAACAAAACCACGACTTGGCCAATGCTTCGGGCGAAGCATTTATGGAAACCGTAAGCTCGCCCCTCCGCCAATTCCGCGGTGATAGCCTCCGTCGCCGCTACGGCTGAACAGCAACGCGTCGCTTCTGAGGAAATCAACCGTGCCGTTGATGAAATAAACCAGATTTGGGAGGAAAACACAGAAGGCATGTTCCGGTCCTCAACCGCAATTCAGGATCTTTCCCGCATGGCGCAAGAACTTAATCGCGTTATGAAGCAAATTAAGACCTAGCTTTTGATTTAATTTCCGAACTGAATATTAAATAAAACAGGCTTGCGGATTTCTGGGCAAGGCCCAGAGACCCTTTCTAGTTGTCCGGCATTTTAAGTCTAGTTGCCAATCAACTTCAGGCATGAGAAGATGGCGTTAAGAGTTAAAAATTGCAAAAGGAGAAAAAGATATGGCTAGAGTTATCACCCAAAGCCTGGAAGGCAATATCAAGCATGCCTTCGGTCTCCTGGACAAGTTCATGGAGGTCTGCCCCGATGACATTTGGGCCAAAAAATTTGGCGGTTGGCCGGTGTGGCAGCAAGTTTACCACGCTTTATCCGCAGTGGACTTTTTCATAAGAGATATGGACGCGCCTGAGCAAGCGGCTCTTTTTGGTGAAGAAGAGTCAAATTTGTCTGTCAGCGCCAAAAGCACTGCCGGCAAGGCTGAACTCATCGCCATGTCCGCAGATGCGCAACGCCGCATTGACGAATACGTTGCAAGCCTGGATGATGAGTCCCTGGCGCAAAATAACGCAGGGTTGAGCGCGCGCATGAGCATACCCACAACACACGCGGGCGCTTTAGCGCTTATTACCGCGCATACCCTCTACCACCTGGGCAGTTGCGATGCTGCCCTGCGCGAACACGGTCTTTCAGGCGTTTTTTAGGTTTTCTAAAAAATGCCATGGGCATGAAGGGGGCGGCTAGAAGAGCTCCTTTCATGCCCATGTATGTCTGAAAAAATTAGGCTTCCACAAGCTGGTTCTGTTTTCTTTCCACCAAAAGAAGCACTTCCCGGTTGCGTTGTTTATTGATGATGGAATACTGCGCCACCCGCCATTCCGATTCCGGCAGCGCTCCGCACAAAGCTGTAAGGGCTTTTACCTCGTTGGCCCCGCCTGCGTGCCCTGCATATAAATGCAAAGATATCACTCCACCGGGACAGATATAGTCAAACAGCTTGCTCACCGCTTCCGAGCTGGTTTTAGCTTTGGTGGTGATGGATTTATCACTGCCGGGCAAATACCCGAAATTAAACATGCCGGCTTTAAGTTTGCCTTTGCACTCCTCCGGCAGAGTTTTTGCCAGTTGCTCATGCCCCCCTAGACAAAACTGACACCTATGCGACACGCCGGTCGCATCCAAGCGTGTCATAGTTTTGTCCAATGAC
The DNA here is from genome assembly GCA_965364745.1 of uncultured Desulfovibrionaceae bacterium. Taxonomy (GTDB): domain Bacteria; phylum Desulfobacterota; class Desulfovibrionia; order Desulfovibrionales; family Desulfovibrionaceae; genus JAVBRZ01. The sequence continues at coordinate 17,217 of CBDTYX010000008.1, forward strand.
ACTTGCTGCACGTCAAAAGCAAAGACTTTACCGGAATCGCCCACTAAATTCACTAAAAACAGCGTATCGTGACCATTGCCTGCGGTGCCGTCTAATGCCCAATCACCAGGGCCGACTACTTGCCCCACAAATGCCCGAGATAAATCCCGCAAATGAGGCACATGTCTAAAATCCATATCAACCGCCTTCTTTTACTTGTTTTCCAGCTCAAGCCGTATCCAGGTAAGCTCATGCCGGTTATGACTCAGGTGTATGAGCCTTGCCCCTGGAACCGCCGCCAGCGCGGAAAGTGAATCCTGATCCGGCTCTCCTTGCAACTTTACAGTGCAGACAAAGTTCCGGCAATTTCCAGCCTCCAGCCAGCGCCGAATCATCTTCAACAACCGGTTTGGATAGCAGGCCACGTCGCAGCACAGCCAGTCCACCTGCCCCAACTCTTCCGGTTCCAGCGCAAATGCGCTGGATTGCACATAATGCACATTGGGCATGGCTGCGATGTGAGCGGCCAGAGGAGCCTTGTCCACACTAATTACTCGGCTCCCGCAAGAGGCCAGCACCCAGGTCCACCCGCCTGGAGCGCTGCCCAGATCCACACAAAGTTCATGCGCGGCCGGACGCGCACCGAGCAAAGTAAACACCTCCCATAATTTTAAATATGCCCGGCCGGGTGGATCTGTTTTGTTTTCCACAAAGTGTATTTCGCCATCGGCAAATCCGCTGCTGCATGCGCGAGAGGCTATAAGTAAGCCCGGCTCCCATAAAGTCCATGCCCCCAAGGGCGCAGCCGGCAGAGGCTCGCCAAAAACCAGCGGACGGCGCGATACATGCGGCAAGCCTGCAGCGATCAGCGCTGCTCTGCGAAAATGCGCCGTAGGGTGCCCGGCCCAGTTTCGTTGTATGGACTTTAAGCAGCGCGTCGCATCGCCAATCGAATTAACAGGCAAAAAAACCGTCTCAAGCCAGGTATTTTGCGCCCAGCACACTTGCTGCGGCGCTCCGGCAGCGAGAATCAGCCTCTCACGCCTACATAATACAGGAATATCCCGTTCAGCCAATTCAGCAACGAGCTTGTCCGCAAAGCCCATTGGGGAAATATATACTGTATGGTCAGAAGTTTCAATGCTGCAATGCATAGGTGTTAACAAATTTTTCAAAATATTTATCTAAGAAAACTTTGGTATATAACATAAAAATAGCGATCTATAACAGAAAATAAATTTCATTAATAAAATAATTTATTTAATGATGTGCGGTCAAACGCCACTTCGCGGATCTGCTCGTTTTTTGCTTTTTAAGGCTTAGCATTGTAAAGTTTCGATCCCTGCTGGTTTATCACGCTTTAAAACAAATGATTTCATGAACAAGCCAAAATTAGCTGGAAATCGCCGGGCCAAAATACCGGCTACCCTTTCCAGGTTCCGACCACGCGACTGCCTGGCGGAACATCGCCAAGGACCAGAGCACCACAGCCGATGACGCTTTCAGCGCCGACGCGCACGCCTTCACGCAACACAGCCCCGCTGCCCACAAAGCATCCTGATTCAATATGACAATGGCCGTTTAACAAAGCTCCGGTGGAAATGTGGCAATGCGGCTCAACAATGACATCGTGCTCCAAAAGGGCACGAGTATTGATTATGGCATTGACCCCTACTTGCGCGCGAGCATTGATCAGGGCCTGGTGCATAACAATGCCGCCTTCATCTAAATAGGCGCGAGCAGAGACGTAGGCAAGGGGCGAAATGTGGGTGGGGAATTTCGCCCCCAGCCCCTTAAGGCGTTGATATAAAGCGCGGCGCGGCGCGGCTGATTTTATCTGCCCCACGCAAATAAGCGCGTGGGCAAAGCGAACGACCAGGTTCGGCAGGTCATCATCGGTGGCTGTGATTTTATACCCGCAAACCTCGCGTCCCAAAATTTCGACACGGTCCACAATGGCCGCCGGGCGGTATTGGCCGGCGGCGGCGAGCACATCCAGACAGGCCGCGCAGTGCCCCCCCCCGCCAA
>CBDTYX010000009.1:0-18334 GCA_965364745.1 uncultured Desulfovibrionaceae bacterium
CAGGCCCACGGCGTAGGATACAACATCCTCTCCTGCGTCAATGCCCGCAGCTCCAAAGAGCCTCTGCGGGTCTATGAATTCTTGCGCGAAACCGGAGCCCGGTTCATCCAGTTTCTGCCCGTGGTCGAGCGCCTGGCCGGCGAACAAGCCGCCGCCCTGGGGCTCAAGCTGCACGGGCCGGGCCCCGGCGACTCCCCGGCGGCCGTAACGCCCTGGTCGGTAACGCCTGAAGCCTATGGCCGCTTTCTGACCGACATTTTCGATTGCTGGGTGCACCGCGATGTGGGGCAAATTTTTGTCATGAATTTTGAATGGGCCCTGGCCAACTTCATGGGCAAGCCCGGCGCGGTCTGCCACCACCGGCCCACCTGCGGCCGTTCGGTGGCGGTCGAGCACAACGGCGATGTCTACGCCTGCGATCACTATGTCTACCCGGAATACCGCCTGGGCAACATTCTGGAAAAACCATTCGCGGCCATGCTGGACTCGCCCGCGCAAGAGCGCTTCGGAGAAGACAAATTCGCGCTCTTGAGCAAGCAATGCCGGGAATGCGCCGTGCTGGCCGGCTGCTACGGCGGTTGCCCCAAACTGCGCTTTGTTTCAGGCGGCGGAGCAGAGCCCCCCATCAACTACCTCTGTCCCGGCTACCGCCACTTTTTCAACCATACCGCTCCCTGGCTCAAGGCCATGTCCAGCCTCATTGCCGATGGACGCCCGGTCAGCGAAATCATGGGCGTTTCGCTGATTTACAAAGACAAACAGCTATAAGAGGCTTTTAGCCTGAAGCCGTCTCGATAAAAGACGCGCCCCTCCGCTTTTGGTTCAGCCCATAAATAAGGCCCTCTTTCCCAAAGGAAAGAGGGCCTTTTACTCACAGCAAGCTAAGCCGACCGTTTAATCGAGGCTGATCTGCACTTTGGGCGGATAGCGTTTGAGGATTTCCTTGTACGCGTTCATTTCGGTCTGCAGGGGCACGCCCATGGGGATGTGCCGGACGCCCACAGCCTCGTCTTCCTGCGGGTTGGTATACAGATTGAACATCATGCTCCCGGCGCCCTCGATAATGCCTCCGGTAAAGCCTCCGTGATGGCCGTTGGGGGTAAGCCCGTAAGGCTGCTGCATGAGCATGAAATATTTGAACTCGTCAATCCGCACCGCGGAGAACTTGTCGTTCCAAAAATAATGGATGGCCCTGCGGTTGGATTGGCCGTCTGTGGCCAGCAGGAATGAAGCCTGGTCCACGCCGTCAATAAACGTATCCTTGGGCACCAGCTTGGACAGCTCCGCACCGGGCTTGCCCGCCAAAGACAGACTGGTGTTGAACAGGTCGGACAAGTCAAACAGGCCTTCAGACTTGCGCGGTTCGATCATGCCTTTCCAGTAGGCGAAAGTGGGCACCCGCACCCCGCCTTCCCAAGTTGACCCCTTGGAGCCGCGGAAGGGCGTACGGCCGTAAGGCGGCACTTCGGCTTCCGGTCCGTTGTCGGAAGAGAAGATGATCAGGGTGTTTTCCAACTGCCCGGTCTCTTCCAGGGTTTTGACCAGGGTGGCGAAAATGTCGTTCATCTCCACCATGGTATCGCTGTAAACCGTACGGGCCGGTGAACGACCGGCGTAAGTATCGTTGGGGTAGTTGTCGAAGTGGCAGCCGCGCGTGCCGTAGTACAGGAAGAATGGCTTGTCGCTCTTGGCCATGCGCTTTAAGAAGTCCACGCCGTACTGCATCCAGCGCTGATCAAGATCCTTCATATATTCAGGCGTAATGTCGGCAATGGTTTCCATTTTGCCGCCGCGAGACGCATGCACGTCGCCTTTGCTGAAGGGCAGGTTCTTGATGTATTCATAGCGGTCGGGCGAGAGGGCCACTTCCGGGTTGAAGTGTGGGTCGCGCCATTCAGTGTACATATCCGACACCGAACAGAAGCCGCGGAAATCGTCGAAGCCTACGTTCTGAGGCAGCGAACCTTCGTTTTCACCCATATGCCACTTGCCGATGGCCTGGGTCACATAGCCCTGGTCGTGCATGAGCTGGGCCACGGTGGTCAGACCGTCCAGGCCGCCGGGCTGCCCGTACATGGGCGGCGCCAGAATGCCGTGGTGAATGGGGTACTGCCCGGTCATAATCGTGGCCCGGGTGGGCGAAGAACTGGGCTGGGAATAGGCCGAGGTCAGAATCAGGCCTTCAGAGGCGATGCGGTCGATATCCGGCGTGGGGTTGCCCACGGCTATGCCGCCGCCGTTAAAGCCCACATCCATCCAGCCCACGTCGTCCAGCAGAAAAATTATTATGTTGGGGCGTTTGCCGGTTTGTTTTTCCAGCGCGGCCAGTTTGTCGCGGGCCTCCTTGTCCTGATCCGGGTGCACCATGACCGGCATCATGTTGTCAGCGATTTTAGTGGCCTGACGCCCTAAATACTGGTTAGGGTGGTCATACCCGGCATAGCCTTCACGCTTGGCGGCTTCAGTAGGGGTGTCGTCAGCCGCGGCCGCCAGAGGAAAGGCGACTGAGGCGGCCACCGCTGAAACAACTACCCGGGAAAGAACGGCTTTTTTCATGCGGCATCTCCTTAAGGGAAAGATTTAAATTGAATCTATATAGGCTTTAAAGAAAATGGACACGTTCGCCATGTTGTCAACTTAACTGGCCATACATTAAAAACAAGCCTATTCCGATAAAGCGGTTTTCCTCGTCAGCCCTGCCGCAGCCGCAAAAACCGGTTCAACTTTACTCTTGGCAATCCACCGAAATAGCTGTAGGGTGGCGTTCGGGGATAGGGATAAAACCCGCTTACTGCAACACCCACGCCCGTTCCGCCGATTTTGTCGACATATTTGTTCGGTCGCAATGTGATTTTTTTCACTTTCGAGCGCTCAGGGTATTGACCTCTATAACCGCACAGTTTATAGCACGTCTGTGGTCAAGTGAAATAATTCACAAAATCATGTTTTTGAGTTGAGGTGCCTATGCCTGAGTTTCTGGTCTTTTTAAGTATCGTTCTTCCAGTGGCGGCCGCGCTGGTCGTTTGGTTCATGCCCAGCGAATCTTTGCGCCGCCTGGTCGTATACGGTACCGGAGCGGCTTTGGCCGTGGCGGCCATTATCATGGCCTTAAGCGGCTCTTTCAGCATTGCCGGCGAGTCCCTGCTGGGACTTCCGCTCAATGCCGTAATCGTTGTCCTGGATATTGCGCTGCTGGTCCTGATTCTGCTCATTGCCTTGCGCGCCGCCCATCCCCTGACTGTGGCCCTTGCGGTGCTGCAGATCGCAGGCATAGGCTACCTGGAATTTTTCGCCAAAGCCCATACCGCGGTTGCGCCCAACCTCACGGCTGACCCCCTGGCCCTGATTATGGTCCTGGTCATTTCCATCGTGGGCGGCGTCATCTGCATTTACGGCCTCGGCTATATGAAAGAGCACGAAGAGCACCTGCACCTTACAAGGTCGCGGCAGCCTCGCTTTTTCTTCTTCATGCTCCTGTTCCTGGGGGCCATGAACGGCCTGGTGCTGTCCAACAACCTGTACTGGCTGTATTTCTTCTGGGAAGTGACCACCCTGTGCTCATTCATGCTCATCGGGCATGACGGCACTGATGAAGCCAAAAAGAACGCCCTGCGCGCCCTGTGGATGAACATGCTCGGCGGAGCCGCCTTTGTGGGCGGGCTGCTCATTCTGCACAGGTCCCTGAACGGCATGTATGTGTCCAGCCTGCTCAATCACGGCGCGGACGCTTCAGTGCTCATTCCCATTGCGCTGCTTTGCTTTGCCGGATTCACTAAAGCCGCGCAGCTGCCTTTCCAGAGCTGGCTCACCGGGGCCATGGTCGCCCCCACGCCGGTTTCGGCCCTGCTGCACTCCTCCACCATGGTCAAGGCCGGGGTGTATCTGGTGCTGCGTCTCGCGCCGGCTTACGCGGGCACGAACTTGACCATTCTCATTGCTCTCGCCGGCTCGTTCACCTTTATCGTCACGTCGGCCCTGGCCGTGGGGCAGAGCAACGGCAAGAAAATTCTGGCCTACTCCACCATCGCCAACCTGGGTCTGATCATCGCCTGCGCGGGCATTAACTCCTCGGCCTCCATCGCCGCGGCAATTATGCTCATCGTCTTCCACGCCGTGTCCAAGGGCTTGCTCTTCCTGTGCGTGGGCGCGGCCGAGCAGCGCATCGGCTCGCGCGACATTGAAAATATGCGCGGCCTGTATAGCGTCATGCCCCGCACGGCCGTGGTTATGGTTATCGGCATCGTGACCATGATGCTGCCGCCTTTCGGCATGCTGCTCGGCAAGTGGATCGCCCTGGAAAGCGCGCTCATGGCCGGCCCGGCCATGCCCGCCCTGGTGGTGTTCATCGCCCTGGGCTCCGCGCTGACCGTGCTCTTCTGGGGCCGCTGGGCCGGGTCGCTTCTGGGCGCCATTGAGCCCAGCCTCACTCCTCCGGCGGAAAACCAGGAATGCAGCATCCGCATGAGCCTGTACAGCCTGACCGCCGGAGCCATCCTGCTGTCCCTGGCCGCGCCGCTCCTGTATCTTTATGTGATTCTGCCCATCGGTTTCGGCTACACCAAGGGCGATCTTTCGGTCTTTCTGTCGCCCATGACCACCACCTACAGCGTGTACACCATTTACGCCCTGTTTGTGATCCTGGGAGCCGGGGCAATGTGGGCCTGGCGGGAAGCCAAGCGCTCCCGCGCCGCTGTGGGCGACAATGTGGTTCTGCCTTACATGTCGGGCATTCAGGCCTATAAAGACGGACAAATGGGCTTTACCGGCCCCATGCTGGCCTTTGTCAAGGCTGACGCGTCCAACTATTACCTGCGCAAGCTGTTCGGCGAACGTCGCCTGACCCTGCCGGCCAATATCGTGGCGGTGGTGCTCATTGCGCTGTTCCTGTTCGGGGGTGCTTTATGATCGGTTTGATATTAACGGCTATTGTGGCTCTGGCCCTGGCCCCTGTGGCCGGAGGCCTGATCTTCGGCCTGGACCGCGTCCTCACCGCGCGTCTGCAGGCGCGCATCGGCCCGCCCGTGCTGCAGCCTTTTTACGATGTATTCAAGCTGTTCGGCAAATCCCCCATGGTGGTCAACCCCTGGCAGGTGTTCTGCGCCTATGTGGTGCTGATTTCCTCGGCCCTGGCCGTGCTCCTCTTCTTCCTGCAGGGCGACCTTCTGCTCATATTCTTTGTGCTCACCGTGGGCGCCGTGTTCCAGGTCATCGGGGCCATGAGCGTGCCTTCGCCCTACAGCCAAATCGGCGCGCAGCGCGAGCTCATCCAGATGCTCACTTACGAGCCGCTGCTCATCCTCGCCTTTGTGGGCATAGCCATGAAGACCGGCTCGTTCAACATCGCGGCGGTCTACGCGCAGGGCTCCCCGCTTCTGCCGTCCCTGCCGCTGTTTTACCTGGCCATGTGCACGGCTCTGACCATTAAACTGCGCAAGTCGCCCTTTGACATCTCGGCCAGCCACCACGGCCACCAGGAAGTGGTCAGCGGCGTGCGCACCGAATACTCCGGCCCGCACCTGGCCCTTTTGGAAGTGGCCCACTGGCTGGACGTTATTCTCATTTTGGGCATCTGCTCTCTGTTCTGGTCCTCTTCCGTGCTGGGCATGGCCATCCTGCTGCTGCTCACTTATGTGGCGGAAATACTCCTGGACAACATCACCGCGAGGCTGACCTGGCGGTGGATGCTGGTGTACGCGCTGGGCGGCGGCATCGCCCTTAGCCTGGCCAATCTGCTGTGGCTGTATGCTGTGTAAAGCGAGGTTCATATTATGTTGAAGAACTGGATTAAAAACCGAATCAATGAAGGACGCCTGAAGTCTCCCTGGCTCATCCACTACGACTGCGGCTCCTGCAACGGTTGCGATATTGAAGTTTTGGCCTGCCTGACCCCGGTGTATGACATCGAGCGCTTCGGCATCATCAACGTGGGCAACCCCAAGCACGCCGACGTGCTCCTGGTTACCGGCACGGTTAACGAGCGCAACAAGCACGTGCTCAAAAACATCTACGACCAGATGCCCAGCCCCAAGGCCGTGCTGGCCCTGGGCGCCTGCGGCCTGTCCGGCGGCATTTTCCGCGAATGCTACAACGTGGTCGGCGGCGTCGATAAGGTCATCCCGGTGGACGTGTATGTGCCCGGCTGCCCGCCCAAACCCGAAGCCATTATCGCCGGGGTGGTCGAAGCCCTGGGCGTGGTTAAGAAGAAGCTGGGCCTGGTTGAAGAACCGGTGGTGGCCGTGGCCAATATGGAATAGCGCAGGATACCGCGCGAAAATGCTAAATCGGGCCGGAGGCCGCTCTAAAGGCGCCAGGCCGGGAGAAAAATATGTTTGAAGCAAAGACAGTCACCTTTGACACCCTCCATGACGAAGTCAAAAAGCTCTTTGACGACGGCTGGCGGTTCGTGACCATGTCGGCTGTGGACTTGAAGGATGAGGGTCAGCAGATCCTGTATCACTTTGACAAGGACTTTAATGAAATAAACTTGCGCCTGGCTTTCAGCAAAGGCACCGATGTGCCCAGCATTTCCGGCGTTTATTTTACGGCCCTGCTGGTGGAAAACGAGATCCGCGATATGTTCGACATCCGTTTTACCGACCTGCCCCTCGACTACAGCGGCACTTTCTATATGGAAGGCGAAGTCATCAAGGGGCCCATGTGCAATTACACCATCATCAAGCAGTAAGCAGGCAAGAGGTTTCTTATGACTACGAATAGCACGGTTATCCCTTTCGGCCCGCAGCACCCGGTGCTGCCTGAGCCGTTGCACTTGAAGCTGGTTGTGGAGGATGAAATCGTCAGAAGCGCGGTGCCCACCTTAGGTTACGTGCACCGTGGCCTGGAAGGTCTCGCCACCATCAAGGATTTCAACCAGATGATCTACGTGGTGGAGCGCGTCTGCGGCATTTGTTCCTGCATTCACGCCCTGTGCTACTGCCACGCCATTGAAAGACTCATGAATGTGGAAGTTCCCCCCCGCGCCCAATATTTGCGCATCATCTGGTCGGAACTGCACAGAATGCACAGCCACCTTTTGTGGCTGGGCCTCTTCGCCGAAGGCTTCGGTTTTGAAAGCCTGTTCATGCAGTTGTGGAAAATCCGCGAACGGGTTATGGACCTCAACGAAGCCACGGCCGGCAACCGGGTTATCATTTCCGTGAACATTTTGGGCGGCGTGCGCCGGGATATCACTGCCGAGCAACTGGCCTGGATCGACAAGGAAATGAAAGAAGTGAGCAAGGAACTGCGGGCTCTGACCTCGACCATGCTCAGCGATTACACCGTGAAGCAGCGTACTGTGGGCAAAGGCGTCTTAAGCAAAGAAGACGCCTACCTGCTCGGCGCCGTGGGCCCGATGCTGCGCGGCAGCGGCTGGGCCATCGACGCCCGGATGCTCAAGTATGAGGCCTTTAAGGACATCGATTTTGAGCCGGTGGTGGAATACGACGGCGACTCCTACTCCCGGGCCAAGGTTCGTTTCCTGGAAGTCCTGCAGTCCGCCGATATCGTCCGCCAGTGTGTGGCCCGCATCCCTGATTCGGAGTTGTCCGCCAAGGTGAGCGGCCGCCCCGAGGGCGAAATCGTCACCCGGGTGGAGCAGCCCCGCGGCGAACTTATGTACTACGTGCGCTGCGACGGCACCAAGTACCCGCAGCGGGTGCGCATCCGCACGCCCACCTTCGCCAACATCATGCCCCTTTTGCATATTCTGCCGGGCTGCGAAGTGGCCGACGTGCCGGTCATCGCCCTGTCCATTGACCCCTGTATCAGCTGCACCGAGCGCTAAGGAGTTGAAGCCATGTTCATGACCAAAAATCTGCTGCGCAACCTGTTCAGCAAAAAAGCCACCCGCATGTACCCCCATGTGCAGCGCCCCGACTTTGAGGGCTTTCGCGGCGAGTTGCACAACAACATTGAAAAGTGCATTTTCTGCAAGGCCTGCGCCTTAAAGTGCCCTTCGCAGTGCATTAAAGTCGATTCCAAAGAAGGCATTTGGGAGCTGGACGTCATGGCCTGCGTGTATTGCAGCATCTGCGTGGAAACCTGCCCGGTCAAATGCCTGAGCATGAAGGCCGCTTTCCGCAAACCGTTTATCGGACGCCAGATTCAAACTCTGCACGGCACGCCCAAGGCCAAAAAAGCGGCTAAAGACGATGCCGCGGCCGCCGAAGACGGCGGCAGCGCGCCTGAATAAGCACCCCACTAGCGGAAAAAAGGCTGTTACCCGGCCCTTTTCCGCGTCCCTTCCACCGTAAGGGGAGCCTATATGGCTCCCCTTGCTTGTTTTAAGCCGCTTTTCAGCCCGTTGGCCGGGGCGGCAAAAATCTCCCTTTGTCAACCCATAAAAATAGATTATAAGTATAGGTTGAAAACAATAACCCGGCAGAGCCATGAAGTACTTAGCCCTTGATTATGGAGAGAAGCGCACAGGCATCGCGGTAAGCGACGCCGGCGGCAGCATGGCTTTTGCGCGAACCACGCTGCCTTCCGCCCCCGGGCATATTTTTTGGCGCGATCTGCTGGCCCTGATTGTTGAAGAAAACCCGGACGCCCTGATCCTGGGCCTGCCCCTGAACCTGGATGGCGAAGAAACCAAAAGCAGCGCCCGTGCCCGCGCCTTGGCCGCGGAATTGCACATCCGCGCGCAACTGCCGGTTTTCCTGGTCAATGAAGCCTTAACTTCGTTTGCCGCGGAAGAAGACCTTAAGGCCGCCGGTCTTCCCGGGAAAAAACGCGCCGCGCTCCTTGACCAGCAGTCGGCGGTGCATATTTTACAAACATTTTTAAACACCCCGCCGCACCGGCAGGAAAAATATGAGCCATAAGAAAAGGGCCCGGACAAACAGCCCGGCCCCGGACAAGCATAAACACCCCGGCTCCGGAGCAGCTCCCGCTAAAGCCGATGGCGCGCCGGACGCGCCGGAAGCCGCAGCAGCGACTGAACACGCGCCGCGCGCTGAACCGAACACTGAACTCGAATCGGCCGCCTTCGCGGTGAACCAAGAAACCACGCCGGGAACCGCGGCAACATCCGAGGCCCGATCGGAAGGCTCGGCAAAGAATAGTTCCGTCCCTGAGCCTACCTCCGCAGGCGGCCCGCCCGACGGCGCCCCTGCGGCTGAAGCCGAACCTCCCGCGCCGGAGACTGCAGCAAAAACCCCAAAAGACGCTTTGCCGGAAAATACCTTCGCTGCCCCGCCCCCAAGTAAAAATGCGCCGGAAGATGAACCGGCCGCGCCTGACAAGCCCGCTGCAAAGGAAATTGAGCTGACCGAATCCGAGCAATCCAAAGATGCGCCGGCCCAAGACGAACACCCTGAAAACAAGGCCGCCGGGAATAAGCCGGATAAACCCGCTTCGGGCAAGCCGGACGCGCATAGCCCGGCTGCAGACACGAAAGGCTTCAGCCCCCGGCGCTTTGCTGAGAATTTCGGCGCGCCGGACAAGCCCCGGTCCCTGCGCCGCAAACTGCTTTTTGCTCTATTGGGCTTTGGGCTGCTCCTTCTGGCCGGCGTCGGCTATGCGGCCTTTGAGGCCAACACCTTTTTAAACACTCCGGCCCGGGAATTCGACTTTGAAAAAACCGTGGAAGTGGAAATACTGCGCGGGGATACCTTCGGCAAAGTAGCCGCGCGCCTGGAAAAAGCCGGCATCATCACCAACGCCCTTTACTTCCGGCTCTACGCCATGTGGGAAGGCCGCACCGGTTCCATCCAAGCCGGGGTATTTGAATTCTCCACCGTGTGGGACCCCAGGGAAGTGCTGCACCACCTTGTATTCGGACATCCCGTGCTTTACCGGCTGACCATCCGCGAGGGCCTGCCCTGGTGGGAAGTAGCTAAAATTGTGGAAGAAAACGGCTTCGCCACAGCCGAAGATTTCAAAGAAGTCATTCACGACCCGGAATTTCTGGCCAAACACAATATCCCCTTTGCCAGCGCTGAAGGCTTTTTGTTTCCGGACACTTATTTTCTGCGCAAGCCTAAAGAAATGAACAAAGATGCGGCCCTGGCCCTGGCTGACCGCCTGGTGGGCACTTTTGCAAAAAAGACCAAAGATCTGTTTGCCGAAGCCGGGGTAGACAAAGATGAAGCCAAACTCAAGGAAGTGATCATTTTGGCCTCCATGGTGGAAAAAGAAACCGGCATCGCCGATGAGCGCGGCCTGGTGGCGGGAGTGTTCGCCAACCGCTTGAGGCTGGGCATGCTCATGCAGTGCGATCCAACTATCATTTACGGCCTGGGCGAAAGTTTTAACGGCAATATCCGCCGCCGCGATCTGGAAGACGACAAAAATCCGTACAACACCTATCGCCATCCGGGCCTGCCCCCCGGGCCCATTTGCTCGCCGGGTCTCGCGGCCATTGCCGCGGCCGCGCACCCCGCCGAGCATGATTACTTGTACTTTGTGGCTACCCAAGCGGGCGGCGAGCATATCTTCAATTCATCATTAAATGAGCACAACAAGGCGGTAAACAAGTACCAGCGAAACCGGGGAGGCTGACGCGCTGATTTTGCGTAAATACAGCCCGCATAAGCTCCCCGGAGACGATTTATTTTTAATTGTAATTTCTACCCAGCGGCTGTAAAAGGATTTGTTTCGAATATATTCGCCGCTTCTTCAAGCGCCGCAAGTGAGGAGATCATGTCCGCCAAAGTTAAAAAGACCATTGCCGAGATTAACGAACGTATTAAAGCGGGCCGCGCTGTGGTGGTCACGGCTGAAGAAATGACCGAAGCCGTGCGCGCCATGGGCAAAGCCAAAGCCGCCCGCGAAATAGACGTGGTCACCACAGGCACCTTTTCGCCCATGTGCTCCTCAGGTCTTTTGTTCAATATCGGGCAGCCTGAACCCCCGGTTATGCGCGCGGCAAACATCTGGCTGAACAACGTCAAGGCCTACGGCGGCATAGCCGCGGCCGACGGCTACTTGGGCGCCACTGAAGCCAGCGAAGACGACCCTTTAAACAAAGTCTACCCCGGCCGATTCAAATACGGCGGCGGGCATGTCATTGAAGACCTGGTCAGCGGGCGCACCGTGCGCCTGCGGGCCGACAGCTACGGCACGGACTGCTACCCGCGCAAAACCGCGGAGCGGGACATCACCCTGTCCCAGTTGCCTTTTGCCCAACTGTTCAACCCGCGCAACTGCTACCAGAATTACAATGTGGCCGTAAATCAGGGCGACCGCACCATTTACACCTATATGGGCCCGCTCAAACCCAAACTGCGCAACGCCAACTTCGCCACGGCCGGGCGCCTGTCGCCCCTGTTCAATGATCCGTACTTCCGGACCATCGGCCTCGGCACACGCATTTTCCTGGGCGGCGGGCAGGGCTGGGTTCTGGGCGCGGGCACGCAGCACAACCCGGCCCCCAAACGCACCGAGCGCGGCCTGCCCCTGACGGCGGCCGGCACTCTCATGGTGCGGGGCGATTTAAAGCGCATGAATTCCAGATATCTGCGGGGCTTGAGTTTTCTGGGCTACGGTTGTACTTTAGCAGTTGGCGTGGGCATTCCCATTCCCATTCTGGATGAAGACATGGCTTTCTTCTGCGGGGTGGACAACAGCGATATCCTTATGCCCGTACGCGACTACGACCATGACTATCCCAACGCCAACCCGCGCATTATCAAGCATGTCAGCTATGAAGAGCTGCTGTCCGGCGAAATCGAAGTGCTGGGCAGCCGTGTGGAATGCGTGCCGCTGACCAGTTATTTGTTGTCATTAGAAATAGCTGAAAAATTAAAATCCTGGATCCAAAACGGCGAATTTTTACTCACTGAAGCCCAGGAGCAAATTACCGCGGAGTAGTGCAGACGCTATGTCTCCCCTTGCCCCCAATAAAGACACCTGCCAAGCCGGCCTTTATGGTCTGCAGCAAATCCTGCAGACCTTGCCGCCTTGCGCGGTGGCCTTTTCCGGAGGCCTGGACAGTCGCTTTTTACTGCTCATGCTGGCCAAACAAGGCAAAGACGCCCTGGCCGTGCATGTGACCGGGCCGCACATGCGGGAAAAAGAAAGTCGGCAAGCTGTTAAATGGCTGATTGAGCACAGCCTGCCGTTCACCACCGTGCCCTTTGACCCGCTAAGCATCGCCAAGGTGGCGGCCAACGAACGCGACCGCTGCTATCACTGCAAACTGCATATGTTTTCAGCCATTAAGGCCGCCGCGCCAAAACGGCTTATTTTGGACGGCAGCAATGCCTCTGACGCGCGGGAATACCGCCCCGGCAGCCAGGCGCTGGAAGCCCTGGGAGTAGTCTCCCCCTTGGCCGAGGCGGGCTTGAGCAAACCCATGATCCAGGTGCTGGCCGCCGAACAGGGGCTCGATCGGCCGAGCCAGCCGGGACGCCCCTGCTTGTTAACCCGCTTTCCCTACGCTTTTACGCCTACGCTTGATCTGCTTAAGCGCATTGAGGCGGCGGAAGACGAAGTGGAGGAACTGGGCTTTAATGATTTTCGCCTGCGTTGGCTTGGCGACCTGGCGCTTTTGCAAATAGCCGCGCGGGAAGAAGAGCTTTTGGAAGTAAAACGGGCCGCGCTGCTGAAAATTCTGAGCAAACACGGCTTTGACCATGCCGACCTGGAAACCAGGGTAAATATCAGCGGATTTTACGATTACCCGGCGGACTCTTAAAACGACGACGCCACAGTGAAAATGTGCGCTCTTGGACTGGACATCTTTACCCGTATCAGGTAAGCGGAAGCACGCAAACACTATATTTTTATTTTTAAGGAGAGCAATATGGCTCACAAGAAAATTGAACGCAACAAAGAAATCGACCGCCGCCGCAAGCGCCGCGCCGAGCGCCTCAAGGAACGCATCCGCGCCGCCAAAGCCGCCAAGGCTTAATTTTTGACGCCCAAGCGAATCGCCTGTGCGCCTCGCTTGAAATTATAATAATTTAGGGGTTTCCCATGCCTATCTATGAATACTGCTGCAAAAACTGCAATAAAGTGTTTGAGGAGTGGCTGAAGGAATTTGACGTAAGCGTCATGCCTTGCCCGCACTGCAATGGTGAGGGCGAGCGCATGATTTCCATGCCCAGCTTCATTCTTAAAGGGGGCGGCTGGTACGCCACCGAATACGGCGGCCGCGGCCAAGAGGGCGAGGGCGAACGCCCAGCCGCCGGCGAGCCCGGCAGCTCCCCGAGCCCGGCTAAAAATTCCGAGGCTCCCTTTTCCGGGGTGCTGGAAAAACAAGAGCGCCCGCCCAAAGGCGCTGCGCCCGCAGCCGCCGGCGCCCATGCCGCTAAATAACCCGACCAGAACAGGCGGGCCGGACAGGTCCGCCTGTTTTATTTTCAGCCGATTCGGCTTAAGCTTGCAACGTCGGAAAACTACTCATGATTGAACGCTATACCCGCCCGGAAATGGGCAAACTCTGGAATGATGAAACCCGCTTTCAAACCTGGCTGGAAGTGGAGTTGGCCGTATGCGAGGCCTGGCATGCTTTAGGCGTTATTGATGCCGCCAGCATGTCCCAAATCCGCCACAAAGCCGGTTTTGATTTGGCGCGCATTTATGAAATCGAGGGGCAGACCCGCCACGACGTCATCGCCTTTCTCACCGCTGTGGAAGAAAAAGTCGGCCCGGCCGCGCGCTATATCCACCTCGGCTGTACTTCGTCAGATATCGTGGACACGGCGGGCGCCTTGCTCTTAACCCGGGCCGGGGTCATGATTACGGCCGGGTTTGAGCGCCTTTTGGCCGTACTTAAAAAACTCGCCTTTGCACATAAGGGGCTGCTGACTATCGGCCGCACCCACGGCATCCATGCCGAACCCACCTCGTTTGGCTTGAAATTCGCCGGCTTTTACGCGGAATTCGCCCGGCACCTCGCCCGCTTCAAAGAAGCCGCGGAAGGCATCCGAGTGGGTAAAATTTCCGGAGCCGTAGGCACTTACGCCATGCTTTCTCCGGAACTGGAGAAAAAAGCCTGCGAGCTCCTGGGCCTTGCTGTGGATCCCGTTTCAACCCAGATTATTCAACGCGACCGCCATGCCCACTACTTCACGAGCCTCGCGCTCGCCGCCGGCGGCATTGAGCGTCTGTGCGTTGAACTGCGCCACCTGCAGCGCACCGAAGTGCTGGAGGCCGAAGAAGGCTTTGCCAAAGGGCAAAAAGGCTCCTCAGCCATGCCCCACAAAAAAAATCCTATCTCCGCGGAAAACATGACCGGCCTTGCCCGTCTGCTGCGCTCCAACGCCCTGGCCTCCATGGAAAACATGGCCCTGTGGCATGAGCGCGACATCAGCCATTCCTCGGTTGAGCGGGTAATCATGCCCGACTCCACCATCCTCATGGACTACGTGCTGCATCGCCTTGCCGGCCTTTTGGAGTCCTTGCGCATTATTCCGGAAAATATTGAGCGCAACCTTATGGCCTCATACGGACTGTTCTTTTCCCAGCGCGTGCTCATGGCCCTTTTGGAAAAAGCGGGCGACAAGCTCTCCCGCCAGGAAGCCTACGTTCTGGTGCAAAGCTGCGCCATGAAAAGCTGGGATGAACACAAGTATTTTCCCGATGTGGTCCGCGGCAACGGAGAAATCTTATCCTTCCTTGATGCGAAAGCGCTTGATGAATTGTTTGATATAAATTATTATTTGCGCTACGAAGATGACATCTTTGCGCGAGTTTTCACTTAGGACTCCGTAATTCTTACTTTATGCCCGGAGTTGCCATGGATGATCTGAAAAAACGGCTGGCGCGCCTTCTCATCGAAAAATCCTATAAGGAAGGCTCCTTTGTGCTGGCTTCGGGCCGGACCAGCGATTATTATTTCGACTGCCGGCAAACGGCCTTGCACCCGGAAGGCGCATGGCTCATAGGCAATTTGCTGTTTGATATCGTAAAAAAACTGCCGGTTGTCGGCGTCGGCGGCCCCACTTTGGGCGCCGACCCCCTGGTTTCGGCGGTTTCCGTCATTTCTTACGAAAAAAACCATCCCCTGCCCGGTTTTCTGGTACGTAAAGAATCCAAGGGGCACGGAACCAACAACTATATTGAAGGCCTGGCCAATTTTACCCCCGGCGACAGCATCGCCCTGCTGGAAGACGTGGTCACCAGCGGCGGTTCAGGGCTTACGGCCTGCGCAAGAGTGGAGGCCGCCGGTCTTAAGGTGGCGGCGGTGGTGTGCATTATGGATCGCGCGGAAGGCGGACGCGAAAAAATGGCGGAGGCGGGGTATGAGCTTATTTCCCTGTTTACCCGCAAAGAGTTGCTTGCTTGTGCGGCTGATTGATTGCCATATTGCCCGGATAAAATGCTCGGCGCTGGCCATCTTGCTGGCCGCCGCCCTGTGCGTGCCCGGCCTCGCTCGGGCCGACGGCTGGCACGCCCGCATCAACGACCACAACGAGCTGCCGCCCATGTTCCTGGCTGTGGACAAATCCAAGCAGGAATTTTTTATTCTGGAGCGGCACAGCCCCCTTACCGTCAGGGCGGCCTACCCCTGCACCACCGGCCAGGCCGACGGCGACAAGCAATTTGAAGGCGACCTGAAAACCCCGGAAGGCATCTACTTCATCGTCACCAAACTCTCCTCCGGCCTGGACTTCGCCGAATACGGCGGCATCGCCTACACCTTAAACTACCCCAATCCCGTGGACCGCATCAACGGCAAATCAGGCTACGGCATCTGGATCCACTCCAAAGGGCATGAAATTATCCCCAAGGAGACCAAAGGCTGCATCGCCCTCAATTTGCCGGATCTTTTGAACATAGGCGATGAATTTGTGTCCGGCCTGCCCGTGGCGGTCAGCCATTCCCTGGAAGTAGGGGCCGAATCCCCGGAAGACCAGCAAATCAGCGCCGCCCTGGTCGATAAATCCCGCGCCTGGGCCGCGGCCTGGTCCGGCCGCTCCAAAGACATGTTCGCTTTTTATAATCCCGAACTCTACTCCATAGCCAATGAATCCTTTACAGGCTTCCGGGCCAATAAAGAGCGCCTGTTCAAGCTGTTTCCGTGGCTGCACACCATTGTAAGCAATGTGCAGGCCCTGCCCGGGCCGGGCTACTGGGTGACCTGGTTCAGCCAGTATTACCGCGCACCCAACATGACCGCCGAAGGCATCCGCCGCCTGTATTGGCAAAAAAACGCGGACGGCGATTTCCGCATTGTGGGCATGGAATGGATTGAACAGGATATGGGCATGGCCGCCGAATATCTGGAAACAGTTGAGCCCGGCATCTCCGACTTTATTGAGAAATGGCGCGCCGCCTGGGAAAACGGCGACCTTAAAGCCTATGCCGCGGCCTACGCCCCCGATGCCGTGCAGGGCGGGCGCCGCGGCCGCAATGCCATCTCTCAGCACAAAGAGGCTCTCTGGCGCAACGCGAGGCCCACCAAGGTGGAATTTTCCGGCGTCTTCCTGGCTACCGACAGCGGCGGCATAAAAGTGGATATGCAACAAAGCTTCAGCGACGCCAAAGGCTTTTCCGACAAAGGCATCAAAACGCTAATCCTCACGCCCACAGCCACGGGCTGGGCCATTGTCAGCGAGGATTGGACGGCTGAATCCTAAAACATATAACTTTAAAAAAGTTAATATGTTCTGGCGGATGTGCAGCAGACGCCCGCAAGCGGGCAGCGCAGCGCGCCTTTCGTTCAGGCCGCCAGACTGAATGTGTTTGATAAAGGCTGCGCTCTTGTATTTTTATGATGCTATACGCGGTGCAGCATTTAAAAACTAAATTGCTCTGGGAGTATTTTTGGGAATCGACAATAAATATACCATGCTGCTCATGCGCGATGACACCCATGTGCGGCGCCTGCGCTTCAGCCCGTTTTGGCTGAAATTTTTCGGATGGACGCTGTTCTTATTGGTGGTTATCGCCGGCGCGGGTTCGTGGGGCACATATTATTTCTGGCAAAAGGAACGCGCCCTGGGCACGCAACTGGCGCAGCTAGAGCGCAATAACTCCGATTTAAGCATCAAGCTTGAGCGCCTGCAAAATATGGAAACGCTCATCGGCGCTTCAGAAAGCACGCCCCTCGATCCGGTGCTGGACACCGGCCCCACCGCGGCCACCCCCAGAGACGAACCCGCCCCCGGCGAGGTGCGCCTTAACGACCTGCCCGCCCTGGTGGACGCTTCGGCCAACTCCACAGCGCCCGAAGACGCCGCCAACGCCACCGCTCCTGCAGGCGACGCCCTTACCAATTCCACCGCGCCTGAAAACGCCGAACCCGTGGTCAAGCTGGAAAATATCAATTTTCGCGCCAATTCCAGCAAAACTCTGCGCCTGAGCGTAAGTTTTGTAAACACGACCGGCAAGTCCATTCGCGGCTATGCGGCCCTGAGCTTGATTACTCCCGCCGGTGTGCAGCCGGTGACCATCCCCCCCGACGACCTGGACTTCCAAATGACGCGCATGAAGCGGGCCACCACCACCTTCCCCCTGCCTGAAGGCGTGGCCATGGACGATGTGGAGGCTGTCCGCATCACCGTGTTTGTGGATGAAGCGGAAGTCCTGAGCCAGGACATGCCCCTGGCCCGCTAACCCGCTTTCACAGCCTGACCGCGCATTTTTGCCGCTGATTGACCGGACACGTTTATTTCTTTATCCTCCTTTGTGTTTGCGCAAGTGATCTCACAACCGGTTCGTCCCGCCGCAGCGGGTCTGGCCGGTTGCTTATTCACTTGCGCGGCTAAAATATTATTTTCGCGAGGTCGCCATGAACGACGCCCCCAAGCCGGAAACCACCGCCGGAATTGACTTTATCCGGGCCATTATCAACGAAGACAACAAAACCGGCAAACACCAGGGCCGGGTGCATACCCGCTTTCCGCCGGAACCCAACGGTTATCTGCACATCGGCCACGCCAAGTCCATTTGCCTCAATTTCGGGGTGGCCGCCGAATATGGCGGCCTGTGCAATCTGCGCTTTGACGACACCAACCCCCTTAAAGAAGAAGCGGAGTACGTGGACAACATAAAAGCCGACGTGCGCTGGCTGGGCTTTGACTGGGACGACCGCGAATACTACGCCTCGGACTATTTCGATCGCCTCTTTGAGCTGGCCGAGCAGCTGATCATCATGGGCAAGGCCTATGTGGACGAGCTCTCCGCCGACGAAATCCGAGCCACGCGCGGCACTCTCACCGAACCCGGCACGCCCAGCCCCTACCGCGACCGCCCGGCCGAGGAAAGCCTGGATCTGTTCCGGCGTATGAAAGCCGGCGAATTCGCGGACGGCAGCATGGTCCTGCGCGCCAAAATCGACATGACCGCGGCCAACGTGCTCATGCGCGACCCCACCATCTACCGCATCCGCAAGGCCGAACATCACCGCACCGGCGACAAGTGGTGCATCTACCCCATGTAT
>CBDTYX010000010.1:0-17434 GCA_965364745.1 uncultured Desulfovibrionaceae bacterium
CTGGGAAGTAAACCGCCTGCACTCGCAGGGCGTGGGTCTGGATAAAAACTACCTGATGCAGGGCGAATACCAGGTGCAGGGCACCGGCATTCCCCTGGGCGCCAACAACTCCGGCCTGGAATTCAACGACCGTTTGCAGGAAGGCAACGTCAGCTTCTATATTTACGATGAAGCCAGCGGCGAAATGCTTAAGGATCCGTCGGGCGCCGGCATCTTCGGTCCCCTGGATTTCGGCGGCGGCGCCAATTTCGATCCCAGCGTGCATACGCTCACCGATGTGATGAACGCCATTAACTTGACTTACGGCACCTATGTTACGGCCAGCATCACCAACAACCAGCTGAGCATCAGCGCCAACGCCGGCTACACCTTCGCGGTCAGCGATGACACGGCCGGGCTTATGGCGGGCTTGGGCCTGAACACCTTCTTCAGCGGCGACTCCAGCAACAATATCGGGGTCAACGCCGCCATTGTGCAGGATTTACGGAAAATTTGCGCCGGAGCCATCAACGGCGGCTATGAAGGCAACGAGGGCGACAACGCCACCTCCAAAGCCATCGCGGCTCTGGCCACCAAGCAGGTCGTCGTGCCCGGGACCAGCCGCAGCGGGGAATACACCGGCACGTTAAGCGGCTACTACAGCACCATCGTCAGCAAGGTGGGCACGGATACGGCCACCGCCAGGTTTAACGGCACCTATCAACGCACCATCGCCAACGACCTGGACGACCGCCAGCAGGCCTTGTCCGGGGTCAACCTTGACGAAGAAATGAGCAACCTGATCAAGTTTCAGAACTCTTACAAGGCCGCGGCCAAGCTGATCAGCACCGCGGACCAGATGTTCCAGACCCTGCTTGGGCTGAAGCAATAATTTGCAGGAGATAAAGCCATGTATTTTATGCGGGTAACCCAACGCAGCATGTACGGGCAGATGCTTACCAACATGAACAAGTCGCTTAGCGACTTGATGAACTCGAACATCCAGGCCGCTTCGGAAAAGCGCATCAATCGCCCTTCCGACGACCCTTCGGGCATGGCCCGCGTGCTTAACTACCGCGCCTCGCTGGACAATATCGCCCAGTATCAGGCCAACGTGGGCACGGCTACGGGTTGGCTGAAAACGGCCGACAGCGTTTTGAGCACCCAGGTGACCACGGTGCTGACCCGTTTTTCCGAACTGTGCGAGCAGGGCGCCACCGGCTCCATGACCGCGGAAAACCGCGAGGAAATCAGCTATGAAATGCGCCAGCTGTTTAAGCAGATTGTGCAGTACGCCAACCAGACCTATGAAGGCCATCATATTTTCGCCGGGCACAAAACCGCGGGCACAGCCTTTGAAGAAGCCCTGAACGTGACCTGCAACGACAAGACGTTCGCCACGGCCGACGTGGACTTTTCTGTGGAGGGCGCTGCGGAAAAAACCGTGGTGGTTCAATTCCGCGACAGCGGCCCCTTAACCACGGGCATGGCCGTGCAGTATTCCGAAGACAGCGGCAAGACCTGGAAAGACGGCGCCGTAACCGTGGACGGCAGCGGCGAATTCACCACCATCGCCCTGGGCGGGCAGAACATCATTGTCCACCATCCCAACGGCACGCCGCCCACGGCCACAGCAGTGGACCCCACCAACCTCAACGAAACCGACAACGGCACCTGGCTGTATGTGCGGCCCACGGCAGTATATAAAGGCGACGACAACGACTCCATTGAAGTGGCGAAATACGGCTCGGGGCTGGCTACGGGCGTCGCGCAAGGGTACTTTCCGGCCGATGTCAATGTGCGCCTGGATACGGCGGGACCGCCCTACACCTATTCTTACAGCGTGGACGGCGGCAGCACCTGGGTGACCGGCAACCAGGCCGCGGGCGACCGATTGCTGGTGCCCGGCGGCTTTTTGGACCTGGACACCTCCGGCGGCGCGGCCGCTGCCGGGGATCAGTTCGTCATTCACCCCCGCCGGGCGGATATTTCCCTGGAGATCAATTCCGGTGAATACATCAAGATAAACAATATCGGCAAGGATGTGTTCGGCGGCATTTATAAGTCGCCCGGCGACGACTGGGCCAAGACCGTATACGGAAACGACGATGCCCGCAACCTGTTTGAGGTGCTGGGCCGGGCCGTGGCCTATGCGGAAACCAACAGCCAGGACGGCTGTCAGCGGGCCCTGGAAGAAATAAACACGGCGCGCAGCGTGATTTTAACCTTTGCGGCCAGCGTGGGCGGCCGGGAAAACCGCCTGGAAGCCGCGACCGACATGCTCGACAACATGGAGCTGACCGAAACGCAGACCCTGTCCAATGTGGAGGATGTGGACTTTTCCAAGCTCATGACCCAGCTTGCCCAGCAGCAGCTGGCCTATCAGAGCGTGCTCAAGTCTTCATCCATGATTATGCAGATGAGTTTGCTCAACTATATTTAATGAAGTTCGCGTCGCGCCTGTTGCCTAACTTTTAGGTTAAGGCTAGAGTGCGCGCAGAAGATCAGGAATATTAACAGCCGACGGCGGCGCTTGCGTTGCTTAAGGATATTGAACAAAGATGTTGATACTTACCCGCCGACCCGGGGAGAGCCTTTTCCTCGGTGAGGACATCAAAATCACCGTGCTCAGCATGCAGGGCAAGCAGATCAAGCTCGGCATCACGGTGCCTTCCGATACCACCGTGTATCGGGAAGAGGTGTACTTGCGGGTGCGCGAACAAAACAAACAGGCGCTCGAAACCAGCGACGCCGATCTTTTGGCGGCCACAGAATTATGGACCGGAACGAAAAAGTAATAGAAACCCGGCTTGGGCGGCAGGTTGTAGCCCTGGATAAAATTATCCATTTCCCGCGCGGGCTTATGGGCTTTGAAGACCAGCACGAGTTTACTCTGTTGCAAATCAAGCCCGAAGCGGCTTTTTTGATGCTGCAAAGCATGAGCGAGCCGCGTTTGGGCCTTTTGGTGGCCGATCCCTACTGCTTCATGGATGACTATCAGATCCGCATCAATGAAGCGGAGCAGAAGATTTTAAATATCACCACTCGGGAGCAGGTGGCCGTATTAGTCACGGTGTCCATCCCCCAGGGGCATCCGGAAAAAACCGCGCTGAATCTGTCCGGCCCCATTCTCATTAACCACGAAGCCAGACTGGGCCTGCAAGTGCCCCAGATGGAAGGGCTTTACCCGACGCAACTGTTTATTCACAAACAGGGCGAAGAAAACAAGGCCGAGTGAGCCTGGAATTTAATTTGCTTAAACAAAAAGGGGCGCCGCATGGCTCCCCTTTTTTCATTCTTACAACAGTTATAGCTGTTGTTCGCTTATAAATTTTTCCCTGCCGCTGCCCCACAATAAGAGTTAAGGAGGGGTGAGGGGAGCCTAAAGGGCTTAGCCGTTTGGCTTCCCCTCTACCGGCGCGCCTGCGCGTATCCTACTTAAACCGGGCCAGTTCGCGGGCGGCGTCGCGGTTTTCGGCGTCGCGCTTGAGGGTTTCGCGCTGGTCGTAGAGTTTTTTGCCGCGCGCCAGGGCGATTTCCACTTTAACGCGGCCTTTGGCGAAATAGAGTTTAAGGGGCACGATGCTCAGACCCTTTTGCTCAACTTTGGCGGCCAGGGAATTGATTTGCCAGGCGTGGAGCAGGAGTTTGCGTTCGGCGTCGGGGTCGTGGCGGGCGTAGCCGGCGTTTTGGTAGGGGGCGATGTACAGGCCCACCAGCCAGGCTTCGCCGTTTTTAAAAGTGATATAGCTGTCGCGAAACGAGATCTGCCCGGCGCGGAGGCTTTTTACTTCCGTGCCGGTAAGCACTAGGCCGGCTTCCAGGGTTTCCAGTATTTCGTAGAGATGGCGGGCTTTTTTATTGGGGGCGATCAGACTGCCGCCGCCAGGCATTTTTTGAGTCATGCATATACCTGTTGCTTCAGCCGCTGCAAAAGCGGCGTTTGGAAGGATATTTTTTAACCGGCCTGCTCTTCAATGTCCAGCAGGGATGTGTGAAAGGCGAGGTCGTCGGGGATTCTGGCGTGCATGAAGCGGCGCGCCAGGCGGTTGACGTGGCCGGCCGTGCGGCAGGAGAGGGCTTCTGCGGCCATGGCCAGACAGTCCGCGTGTTTTAAGCGGCGGATGATGTCTTTAATGCCGGGCACGGCAATGGGGTTGACCGAGAGGCTGTTTACGCCAAGTCCCAGCAGCACGGGCAGGCAGTAGGGGTCGGCTGCCATTTCGCCGCAAACGCCCACGGGAATGCCGGCCGCCCGGGCCGCGTCCACCACCTGCTTGACGGCGGCGAGCACGGAAGGGTGCAGGGGCTGGTAAAGGTGCGCCACCTGGTGATTGTTGCGGTCGACGCCGAGAATGTATTGCACCAGGTCATTGGTGCCGATGCTGAAAAAATCGGCTTCTTCGGCCAAGACTCCGGCCATGATGGCCGCAGCGGGCAGTTCGATCATCACGCCCACAGGCACGTCTTCGGCATAGGCCAGCCCTTGGGCCTTGAGGTCGCGGCGGGCTTCCTGCAGGGCGCGTACGGCGCGTTTGAACTCCAGGGGGTCGGCAAGCAGGGGAAACATAATGGCGGAGCGGCCGCCGGCCCCGGCCCGGAGCATGGCCCGGAGCTGGGTCTTGAACAGGTCCGGATTGGCCAGGGAGTGGCGGATGCCGCGCAGGCCCAGGGCCGGGTTGGCTTCCACCTGGTAACCGAGGTCGGGCAGGATTTTATCCGCGCCCACGTCCAGAGTGCGAAAAATCACCTCGCCGGGCACGGATTTCATGGTCCGTATATATTCCTGGTAGAGTTCCTCTTCATCGGGCGGGGCGTGGCGGTTGAGAAAGGCGAACTCCGTGCGGTAGAGACCGACGCCTTCGCTGCCGTTTTTAATCACATCGGGGATGTCTTCCTGCCAGGCCATGTTGGCCTGGACCTTGATTTCAATGCCGTCTTCGGTTTTGGCGGGCAGGCTGCAGGCGGCTTTGATGCGCTGGCGATAGGCGTCGAATTGTACGGCCAGGGCGGAGTATTCCTCTATTTCCGTTGCATCGGGGTTGACCAGCACGGCGCCTTTGAGTCCGTCCACAATAATGTCGGCCCCATCGGGCACGCTGGCCTCCAAAGACATGACCCCGACCACGCAAGGCAGGCCCAGACCACGGGCCAGGATGCCGGTATGCGAGGTTTTGCCGCCTTCTTCGGTAACCAGGCAGATAATGTGCTCGGGTGAAAGCTCAAGGGTATCGGCCGGGGAAAGGTCGTAGGCGAGGAGGGCGGCCCCGGGGGGCAGGCTGACCTGGCGGCGTTGGTAGCCGGAGATCTGCTCGAGAATGCGGTCGGCCACCAGGTAAACTTCCTGAATGGATTCGCGGATATAGGGATCTTCAATTTTTCTGAAGGCCTCGGTGATCGCGGCCAGGGTTTCATCCAGAGCCCATTCGGCGTTCATGTGCAGCTCGCGGATGCGTTCGATTACCCCGGCGCTGAGTTTGGGGTCTTGGGCGATCATGACGTGGGCGGCCACAATGGCGGCCTGGTCTTTCATTTTGTCGGGCATGCCGCCGTGGGCGTTTTTAAGGTCGGCCACCACATTGCCCAGGGCCAGGTTGAATTTTTCGATTTCAGCGTCGATTTGCTCAGGTCGGATGACCTTGCGCACAGGGGTGATGCCCCGCCGGGCGTGTAAAAAAAAGGCCTTGCCGATAGCAATGCCCGCGGAAACCGGAATGCCGTGGAGAATGCGGGTGGCCACCGGCTAAATCCCCGCGCTGATAATTTCGGTGAGGGCGCGCACGGCGGCCGCAGCATCGGGTCCGGTGGCGCTGATGGTGATATTGGTGCCCGGCCCGGCGGAAAGGGAAAGGATGTCTAAAATGCTTTTGGCATCCACGCTGCCGGCCTCGCTGCTCATGACAATGGCCGAAGCGAAGGTCTGAGCGGTTTGGGAAATTTTAGCCGCTGGCCGCGCGTGCAGCCCTAAGGGACCGGGAGCGCGAACCACGCCGTGCACGATTTCATCAGCCATGGCGAAGAAGTCCTCATTTTTGGAAAGTGTTCGGCAGTAACGCCTATTATAATTCCAAATCCGCAAAAAAGAAAGCGGTTTGCAAAAAATTGTTCCGGCTGCTTTATAGCATTTTCGTTTTGAGATTGCCGCTTGGTTGTTCAACGCGGGCGGCAAAGCCGCCATACGTCAATCTCGCGGGCGGCGCATAGCTTCGCGGCGCATCGCCGGGGCATTTTTTATCGGTATATAATTTCAATGCTAAAATGTTCTAAGCCAGTATCCAGTAGATAAGCGCAATGGCGCAAAAAGGCAGGGCCCGGGGCATATTGGTTTTAACCACCAGAAAATAACCGATGAGCGGCAGGCTCACGCAAAAAACCGCCCAGACAAGGGTATTGTGACTCATGTCGGCCGTCAGCCCAAGGAGTAGGGCCAGAAGCAGAGCGTTGCAATACTTCAGGCGTTCGCCCCAGTTGATGATGTCGAAATTGCGCAACCGCTCCAAAGCGGCGAGGCCCTGCTCCAGGGCAAAATAAAACGAGGCCAGACGAAAAGCTTGGAGGGCCGTGAACAGGCAGACCGTAAAGATGCCGGCGGCCCAGGGCAGGCCGAGGAGCATAAGGCAGGCGCAAGCAAGCGCCCAGAAAGGAATGAGCGTGCCGCTGAACACGGAATCGCCGATGGCCGACAAGGTGTAGCCGGCGGTGTCTTTGATGTTGCTTAAGGCTTCTTCCGGAAAGAGGCCTCTGGCAATGAGCTGTTCAAGGTGCAGAAACAGGCCCAGCAGAAACGGCGCGCCAAAAGAGTGGGTGTTGAAGTGGCGGATATAACGCTGCCGGGCGCGTAAAAGGTTCTCGGGGTCGGGATAAATTTCGGCCAGGCCCGGCTCCAGGGCGTAAGTGAGCCCCAGGCTCTGCATGCCCTGCGGCGTAAAGGCCGCGCCCAAAAGATAGGAGCGCATAAAGCAGGTCAGGCTTGTTTTTCGGCTGAGCATGATTTGGGGCGGTCCTTTGCGTGGCGCGCGGCGTTTACGGTTGCGTTTTCCTGGCCCTGGCCGCAGGGTCCGGGCAGTATTTTGCTTGTATAATTAGAATAATTATACCTTTTTTCTCCGTGTGGCGCATCTGTTTTTTGCGCCGCTCCGCAGCCCGGTTTAAGCTTCTAAAAAAGCTTAAATATGCCGGTGCGCCAAAGACGCAACAATACAATAGTCAGAAACCGGTTCTGAGTGTTGTGCGGATGGGGTGGGCACGGGCAAAGCGTTCTGGCGGGGTCGGATATTAACCGGCCCCGCGCGTGAACAAGAAAGAAAGTTTATTTCAACCGGCCGCGGCATTCTTTCGGCCGCATTTTAACCGGCGGTTCGGAAGTTACAGCTTCTGGAAGAACTCATAATAGCCCACAATAAAAATGAGCAGCATGACGGCCGGGAGCACCCAAGTGAAATAAACGCGCAGAAATTTGGGGAACTTCAATCCTTGGCCCTGGTCGGCTTCGGCCACAAAATTATCCCAGCCCCAGCCGTAGCGCCTGGTGCAGAACAGCAGGAAAACCAGGGAGCCCAAGGGCAGCAGGTTGTTGCTCAAAATGAAGTCTTCCACGGTAAGAAAGAGATTGCCTTCATACCCGGGGTAAAGGCCGGCGAGCACGTTGAAGCCCAAAGCGCAGGGCAGGGAGAGGACGGACATGAGCACCAAATTTATGGCCACGGATTTTTTCCGGCTCCACTGATAGGAGTCCATGCCGAACGACACGATGTTTTCAAACACGGCGATGACCGTGGACATGGCCGCAAAGGACATGAACAGGAAAAAGAGCGTGCCCCAGAATGCCCCGCCGGGCATTTGATTGAAGACATTGGGCAGCGTGACGAAAATGAGTCCTGCCCCCTCGCCGGGCGAGATGTTGAAGGCGAAGCAGGCCGGAAAAATGATCAAACCGGACATGATGGCCGCAAAGGTGTCCAGCCCGACAATGTTCAGGGATTCACCGGTGAGGCTGCGTTCGCGCCCCAGGTAGCTGCCGAAAATGGCCATGCTGCCCACGCCGATGCTTAAGGTGAAAAACGCTTGGCCCATGGCCGCGTATAGGCTGGTGCCCAGACCTTTGGCCATGAGCTTGGAAAAGTCGGGCATGAGGTAAAATTTAAGACCTTCCTCGGCTCCGGGAAGGGTGACCGCGCGCACGGCCAGCATAATTACCAACAAAAATAAACCGCTCATCATGATGGTGGTGAAGCGCTCCACGCCTTTGCGCAGGCCTCTGGAGCAGACCCAGAAGCCTGCACACACCGCGACCAGCATCCACCCCGTCTGGACCCAGGGGGATTGCAGGGTGCCGTCGAAAAAGGCCCCCACCTGTTCGGGATTGAGGCCGGTCAGTTGCCCTGAGGCCGTGTACCAGCAGTAGGCCAGCATCCAGCCCGATACCGTGG
This sequence comes from uncultured Desulfovibrionaceae bacterium, assembly GCA_965364745.1. GTDB lineage: Bacteria > Desulfobacterota > Desulfovibrionia > Desulfovibrionales > Desulfovibrionaceae > JAVBRZ01. The sequence goes on from CBDTYX010000010.1 coordinate 8,409, forward strand.
TGTAAAACATCATCAGCAGGTAATTGCCCAGAAACATGACAAAGGAAACATGCTGCCAGGTTTTGTGCGCCGGCTGGAGCTTGCGAAAAGCTCTGGCCACATTGAGCCGCGAGGCCCGGCCCACAGAAAATTCCATGATCATAACCGGCATGGCCAGCATGAGCAGGAAGACAAGATATACAAGCACAAAGGCTGCGCCGCCATACTGCCCGGCGATGTAGGGGAAACGCCAGACATTGCCGAGGCCGATGGCGCATCCCGCTGAAATGAGCAAAAATCCCAGACGACTGCTTAAACTTTCCCGCTCCTGTCCGCCTGTCATACGTCTCACCCCTGTGTATTGTCGGTTTTGTTTGTGTTCAAAAGGTTTCAAGCGAATTCGCGCATGTCTTATTTGAATTGTCCGGGTTAATTTTAGCATTTTATGCTTTGCCGCGCATCTGTTTTTTGCGCTTTACCCAAAGCGCCCCGGCAAGAAAGGAGCTGTGCCGTTGAAAAGCAGGTCAGGCTTACTTTTCGGCTGAGCATAATCCGGTTTGGTCCTTTACGCGGCGCGCAGTTTTCGCGGGGCTGATTTTTCGCCCGAAGCACGGGGCAAAGACAATGTTTTTGCCTGTGCATAATAAATGAGTATACCTTTTTTCGCCGCCTTACGCGCCTGTTTTTTGCGTTGTTTCGCTGGCGGGTTGAGCGCCCTAAACAAAAATTTAAATATACCCGATATATCATACAGGTAACGAACGATATAAATAATAGGAGGCCAAAGATGGGCATAGTGGGCGTAAGCGACAATTTACAAAGCCTTTTGGCCGGGCTGGATATCGAGCAGATTTTGCGCAAAAAGAAGGACGACGAAATTATCCCCGAGGCGGGCGCGGATCTTTTAAACGCCAGGGATTCTCTGGTCGCGGAAATAGTCGCCGAACGGCACAGCGTCGCGGCCGGGAATAATTCCAATCTGATGGATCGCAATTTTGTGCGTCAGGACCAGGAAGATTCGCGCTATGTGACGGCCACGCTCAACGGCTTTAAGGCTGAGCGGGAGCTCGGGCAGGCCAGACAAAATTCGGCCACGGCTCTGCTGGAGGAATTTGGTGGAGTCAGCGTCAGCGGGACGTATTATCCGGGCGAGGCGCATAGCGAAAACTGGTACAAGCAGCGCCTCAAGCAGAAGGCGGCGCAGGAAATAATGGAAGACGCCGCGGAAAGAACCCGCCGGGAACGCAAAGAAGATCAGGCCCGGACCGAAGAAGCCCTGACCGCGCCCAAAGATGCTGAGGGCACCCCGGCGTATCTGCCCGGCGCGCTTGAGACGGCTGCAATGCCTGCGCCCGCAGGCGGTGTTGCGTCGGAAGTTGCCTCGGATATATCCGCTCCCGATACGGAACTACCCGCAGCCGCAAGCGCTCCGGCGGCCGTGCCTTCGGAAGACGCCGCTTTGGCGACAGCCAACAAGCCAGCCGTCAAGGCCGCAGCTTCCGTGAATATTACTGTTTAGAGCGGATGCCGCAATAAGTGAAGAAAAAAACGCGCGATTTTTCAAGGATCGCGCGTTTTTATTTTGAATGGAAAAGCAGCAAAGTTTTGCGCACTAACAATTAGGGTTTAGGAAGGGAGGAGTCCGGGGATTATCACCCTAAGGCTACCCTCCCCGGCGCGTTCACGCTTAGGCCGGTTTATTCTTTTTCACCCAATCGGCGAATTTTTTCATGAATCCGGACAGGAACTCCTCGGTGGAGGCCGAAGCGATGCGCCCGGCGGAGTCAAAGAGTCCTTCGGTGCCGGTCAGATAAATTTCCGGCCGGGTCATGAGCTTTACGCCCAAAACAGTGATGATGCTGCGCGAGCGGGCCTGGGCCGCGGCGGTGCCCACATTGCCGGGGGCGAGACCGGCGATGGCCGCGGGTTTGCCCGACAGGAGTTTTGCCCGTAGGGGCGGCTGTCCCAGTCAATAGCCCTTTTTAAAGCATACGCAGCATGTCAGCCGTCGCCACCACGGCAACGCCTGTAACCGCAAAGCCCGCCACCCTCAAACAAGCTACTTCAAGTATTTATCAAGCCTTTTTTTCAATCTGTCTAAATTAATGGGCTTAGTGAGATAATCGTCAATTTTGACCGATTTTGCCTTGAGGATATCATCCGCAAAGGCATTGGCGGACAAGGCTATAATCGGAATAGGCTTTTTCGAATTTTTTTCTTCGAAGCTCCGAATTTCTTTCGAAGCGGTATACCCATCCATAACAGGCATTTGAATGTCCATTAAGATTAAATCAAAATAATCATCAGGAAGCGCTTTTATAATATCCACGGCCTGTTGGCCGTCTCTGGCGATTTCTGTTTCAATGCCGAAGGATTCAATAATGGTCTTTATAATTTCAATATTAATTTCATTATCCTCCACTATTAAAACCATTCCGCTTTTTTCATAAACCTGGGCGGAATCCTCTTTTTCGCCAGGCGCATCCTCCTGCAAAACATGCAGCATAGCATTTTTCAGCCGAGATTTAAACAAAGGTTTTTCAAGGAAGGCAGAAACACCGGCCTCATGCGCTTCGTCTTTAATTTCACTCCAGTCATATGCCGTCAGTATAATAATAGGAGTATCCTTCCCAACAATTTTTCGAATTTGTCTTGTTGTTTCCACACCATCCATTTCAGGCATTTTCCAGTCAAGAATGACGGCATGATAGCCCGCGCCGGTTTTGTAATTTTTGGCAACACGCTCTATCGCCTCATCACCTCTTAAAACCCATTCACCTTCCATACCCAAGTCTTTTAAGATCGCAGCCGTATTTTCGCATACATCCTGTTCATCATCGACTATCAAAACACGCAGGCCGCGCAATATTTCACTGCTTTCCCCCGAATCACTTTTTATTGTTTTAAGCGGAATAGTTACTGTAAACGTGGTTCCCACATTAAGCTTGCTTTCAACAGTTATGTGCCCTCCCATCATTTCAACCAAATTTTTAACGATAGCTAAGCCTAAACCGGTTCCCTCAATTTTGCTGACAGTGGAGTTTTTTTCGCGTTCAAAAGGATTGAAAATGTTTTTGGCAAAGTCCTCGCCCATGCCTATGCCGTTATCGGACACAACAAATATATAATTGACATACTCAGAATAGATGGACGATTCCTGCAAAAGCTTAATTTTTATTTCTCCGTGGACTGGAGTAAATTTCATCGCGTTGCTTAAAAGATTCATCAAAATCTGTTGTAAACGCAATGAATCGCCTAAAACTTCTTCGTTTTTCACGCCAGACAAAGCAATATTAAGCGATTGTTTTTTTGATGCTATCTGAGGCCGAACAGTATTAGTCACAGAGTGGAACAGATCAGATAAATTAAATGCCTCTTCATTAATTATGATTTTACCGCTCTCAATCTTGCTCATATCCAGTACATTGTTAATTATACCCAACAAAAGTTTTGAAGATGAGGAAATTTTATCAAGACAATCCTTGACGTGCGAAGGATTATCAATACATGTACATGCAATTGCAGTCATACCAATAATTGCATTCATTGGTGTTCGTATATCATGTGACACATTTGAAAGAAATTTTGATTTTGCGGAGTTGGCAGTCTGTGAGGCAGCTAAGGCCACTTCCATATCGGCCATAAGGTGTTCTTGTTCTTTTTCTTTTCTATTTAAAATAAATAAGTATATAAAAATCGACAATATTACTCCGACAGCTAATATGCTAGATGCTATGATTATAAAATTTCTATAAAGTCTTGCTTCTGCAGTAAAACGGTCAAATCTATTCATTGCATTGAAAATAATAGACGATAAATATGTTTGCAGCTTATCCATTAACGGATTTAATTTTGAATCAATATACTCATTGACGTCTTGGCTTGTTGTTTCTGAATTACTACATATTTCTAAAAAAATGTATTGGCTTTCCATCAATTTATAAAAAGTTTTCTGCATTTCGCGGGATTCAGACGGGTCTACAAGGTATTTTTCCACGACCTGCTGCGCTAAAGGAGTGCATTTTTTTTCGATCTCCTCATAATGCGTTCTAACATTGCGAATAACCTCATCATTACGTATATAAATCAGGCGTTCAGTCAATGTGCGCATCTGATACACTGATGATTCAATACCTCCGGCGGAAGTAACAACAGGAAACGGGTGTTCCTTGATACTCTCAACCTGCTTGAAAATCTTTGCGGACAAAAGAATGCTTATTAGATAAAAAACGATTACCAGTGTAATAAGCAGAAAGCCTGTCGCGTAAGATAGGTTTTTATATTTTTTTACTTTTTTGCCCTTCATAGAATTTTCCGCCATTCATCCATTAAGTTTTCCTCATGGTGCAGCATCCCGAGCAGCCGCAATTGGTTCATATTATAAATCAACCTACTCAGCCTGCCGGCGAGCAAGTCGATTATAGAGTTGCACATTGTCCTAGTTTAACAAAAAACACATAATATGAAGTATCAATGCCACACTAATTCTTAATAAAATCATTCTCACCTCGGTGCGTTTGTAAAGTTATTATTCTTAGGGTCGGCAATTAATAGAGACTTTCGGCAGGTTACAGCGTACCCCCTGCCCGAGGGGTGTACAGTTCCCGTAAATTAGGCCCATTGCCAAGCAGAGACTTTCGGTTAAAACTCAAACCAGAAGAATTCTATGCGCAAGACCCGGTTCACTGAGTTTCAGATCACCAAAATTCTCAAGTCCGAGGAAGGCGGCATTGGCGCCATAGATGCTTGTCGCGAGCACGGCATCAGTAGAAGCCATCTCATAATCAAAAACGGCTTGAGTTTAGAAAATTTCTAGACTTCTCGGCTCATTGCCTGCACGAAGCGGGAATGGACATCACCGAAACAAATAAAAACGCGCGGTTTTAACTGCCACGCGTTTTTATATTGAACGAAAAGTATCAAAGCTTTGCGAATCAACAATCATATTAAGTAAAGGGAAGGGCCGGGGCGGGAAATCCTCAAGGGGTTTGGCTTTGATTTTCCCTCCCCCCGGCGGGTCCGCGTTTAAGCCGTTTTGTTCTTTTCCACCCAATCGGCGAATTTTTTCATGAATCCGTGCAGGAACTCCTCGGTGGAGGCCGAGGCGATGCGCCCGGCGGAATCAAAGAAGCCTTCGGTGTTGGTCAGGTAAATTTCCGGTTGGGTCATAAGTTTTACGCCCAAAACAGTGATGATGCTGCGCAAATGGGCCTGCGCCGCGGCGGTGCCCACATTGCCCGGGGCTAGACCGGCGATGGCCGCGGGTTTGCCTGACCAGGAGTTTTGCCCGTAGGGGCGGCTGGCCCAGTCGATGGCGTTTTTCATGAGCGGCGGGATGGAGCGGTTGTATTCCGGGGTGACCAGGAGCACCGCGTCGGAATCTTTAATGCTTTGCTTCAGGCGCACTACGCCGGCGGGCAGATCCGCTTCAAGGTCCTGGTTGAGCATGGGCACGTCGCCAAGGTCCACAAAATTGCAGGTAAACAGATCCTTGCCCAGGCGGGCCAGGTTGTCGGCCAGTTGCTTGTTCATGGACTCCTTGCGCAGGCTGCCCACGATAACGGCTAAAGTATGCATAGCTGCTCTCCTGTTGAAGGTTGCATATTTAAAATTCTCTAACAGGAAAGGTAAAAAGTCAAAACGAAATGTCCAGTGCTCAAGACGCATCAGAGGCGCAGGCCAGCCTGGATGAGGCCGTCGCGCACGGCTTGCGCCGAATCTGGGCGGAAAAGCAGGATCAGGAGCAGTTCTTGGTGGCGTTCGATAAAATCCGGACAGGCGACCATAAGGTCTTCAAGGTGCGGAGCGGCTTCGGCCTTGCGGCCTAAGGACCCCAGGGCCGCGGCCCGCATAAGCGGCCCCCAGAAAAAGTCCGGAATGTGGATGTGCACGGCTTCGGCGAGAGCCGCTTCAAAATCTCCCTGCAGGTAATTGATGATGAAGGTCGCGGTATTGTACCAACTGGGGTGGTAGGGGTTGAGCTCGCGCGCGCGGTCAATTAGGACCAGACCTTCATCATAGTTTCCGGTCATGATCATCTTGCAGCCGACCACCCCGATGATGTCGGTATTGGAGGGGTTCAGGCGCACGGCTTGTCCGGCCGAGTGCATGAAGCGCTCTTCATCGCGGCGCAGGAAAAAGTTGTAAGCTCTGGCCCAGTGCGCATGCTGGCAGTTGGCGTCCATTTCCACAGCCTGGTTGGCCAGGGTCATGGACAGCTCCAGGCGTTTGTCGTCTGGAGAATACCCCCATTGGTAATCGGCGGCGTAGAGATCGGCCAGCATGGCTTTGGCCAGAGCATGGTCGGGCGCAAGGACCGTGGCCCGTTCCAAAGCTTCTATGGCGCTGCGCGAACGGCTGGGCGACAGGCAGGCTACCCAGTGATGATAGCGTAAAATGGCTTCGTAAACGTCCAGATCATCGGTGCGCTTGTTGGAATTTTCCTGCACCAGGGCCCTGGTGATGAAACCGAAGCTGTCGGCCAATCTGGCCACCACTTTTTCAGTGATGCGGTCTTGAATATTGAACAATTCGGCTGCGGTGCTGGGGCCGTCGAATTTTTCCGCCCAGAGGATGTTGCGGGTTACGGCGTCGCTTAGGGTCACCCGCAGGCGAATGACGTCGGTGCTTACCTGGGCGCTGCCGCTTAACAGGAAGCGCGCTCCCAGACGCATGCCCAGAGAAAAAATATCCGGGCGGGATCCCTCGGAGTCGCCGGCGGCGTGGGCGTTAATCACAGTCAGGCTTTGGAAGCGGGTCAGACCGATGGTAATTTCCTCGGCCAGACCGTCAATCAGGTAATTAACCCGTTCATCGCCGCCGGCATTGACAAAGGGCAGCACCGCAATGGTGGGGCGACCGGCGAAATCGGCAGGAGGGATAGGGACGGACTCGGGCGCTCCATTTTTTTCAGCGGGGCTGTCGGCGGCGGCAAAGGCGAAGGTGGGCACATAGGTGCCTTTGGGCACATGGATGCGCACGGGATCGTCCCGAAATTTGACGTAGTAATGCTCAAGCTTGCTGCGCAGGCGGCCGGCCTCCACACGAATGGCCGGGTTGGCCTGGGGGTCGAAATCCAGCTCGCGGCCGAACACCTCCACGGCGATGGTGTAGGCTTTCAATTGCCCGGCGCGGCCGGCCAGGGTCTCTTCCACAATATAGCGCAGGAATCGGCTCAGTTTTTCGCTGGTCTTAAAACCGTCGCTGCCGAGTATTTTTTCCAGCTGTTCGCGAACGGCCTCCGGGTCGGGTCGGTTTTGCTCCATGCCGTGCTTCTCCTGGCTGCACATAGTTTTGCGCGCCATATGTAACGGTTACCTACCGTATTACACTTATCCCGATAGTTCAAGTTCGCTACAAGCGATTAAAGGCGAAGTTTCAGGCCGGTATTCGACCGCCGCGTTAACCCCGCCTTCCTCGAAATAAATCAAGCTTAAAGGAGATATGCAATGGCCAAGATAGTCAACTGCTGGAATGAGTGGGATCCTTTGAAAAGAATTGTGGTGGGACGGCCCGAAGGCTCCGCCATCGCGGCGCCCGAACCGGGCTGGATGTATAACTGCGCCGCCGGCGGCGTGGGCCTTGGTTATTCTTATCATTACCCGCAAGAAGATATTGACGCGGCCAATGAGCAGCAGAACGAATTTATAAAAATGCTGGAGAAGCGCGGCGTCATCGTGCACCGGGTTTTTGCCCACCCGGCCCTTGATGACGACCGCGGCTACGCCACCCCGGACTGGACCCAGGTCAATGCGCAAGGCGTCAACAACCCGCGCGACATGTTTTTGCCGGTAGGCAACGAAATTATGGAAGCGCCGGGCAGCCGCCGGGCCAGATTCTTTGAATATATCGCCATGCGTCCTCTGTTTGAGCAGTGGATCAAGGAAGACCCGGAGTTTTTGTGGACGGCCGCGCCCAAGCCGCGTATGACCAGAGAATCTTATGTGCCCAATTATTTCTGGGACTATGAATACGTGTGGGATGACGAGACAAAGCGCAAAAAGCTTCTCAATTGGGACTTCCACCTTACGGAAAAAGAACCCATGTGGGACGCCGCCGACGCCTGTCGCGCCGGCAAGGATATTTTCTGGCTGTGCTCGTCAGTGACCAACCGCATCGGCATGGAATGGATCACCCGCTACCTGCGCACGCGGGGCATCAGGGTGCACCCTATAATTCTCGATACTTCCCATGTGCCCTACTATCATCCCTGGCACATTGACTGCGGCTTTACTCTGATTCATCCGGGGCTGTGCATCATCGCCAACAAAAAACCCATTTACAGCCGGGAAATTGTGGAGCTTTTCAAGAAAAACGACTGGGAAATCGTGGAAGCCGTGGATCCGGTGTATCATTGGAAAGATAAAATCACCATGAGCAGCACCCCGCAAGGGCGGGGCATGGACGGCCCCAACTGGATTTCCACCAACACCCTGTCGCTGGACCCCAAAACCGTGTGCATCAGCGACAAGGAAACGGCCTATATGGAACAGCTGAACAAGCTGGGCCTGGAAGTGGTGCCCGTGGCCTATGAAAAAGTGTACCGCTTCGGCGGCATGATTCACTGCTCGACCCTGGATATATACAGGGAAGGAGGTTTGGAGGATTACTTCCCCAATCAGTAGGGGAAAGCGGATAAGCCCTTGAGATTAACCTTAACTTGCAAGGAGAGCTTTCATGAAGAAAATCACCCCCTTCATTTTTATAGCCGCATTCTGCTTCTGTTTGTTGCCGGGCGGATTAGCCCTGGCCGAGGAGCAAACTTATAATCTTAAGTTGCAGACCCTGCATCCGCCATCACTGATGGGCTACATGGAAACTTTCGCCAAAGACGTGGAAACCGCCAGCGACGGCCGCATCAAGGTGCAGGTCTTCGCCGGGGGCGAATTGGTGGAAACCTCCAACATGCTTAAAGCTGTGGGCACGGGCACTGTGGACTTCGCCAACGGCGTGGGTTCCTACTATTCCGAACTGACCATCGGCAATATTGAGTCCGGCCTGCCCCAGGCCTGGGCTTCGCCCCAGGAAGCGCAAATGATTTTCGACAA
>CBDTYX010000011.1:0-17117 GCA_965364745.1 uncultured Desulfovibrionaceae bacterium
TGGGCGCGGAATTATAGCATCCCGGCTCCCCGGTTCCGCCGGCCTCAATGCCGATGAGCCGCACGCCGCCGGCTTCCGGGTCCGAGGCGAATGGATGGAACATGCCGATGGCGTTGGAGCCGCCGCCCACGCAGGCCAGCACCGCGTCCGGCAGACGGCCGATCTGGTTGCGAATTTGTTCCTTGGTCTCGTTGCCGATGACGGCCTGCAGGTCGCGCACCAGGGTAGGGAAGGGGTGGGGTCCGGCGGCAGTGCCGAAGCTGTAGTGGGTGGTCGCCTGTTCCGCTATCCAGGCCCGCAGCGCCGCGTTTATGGCGTCCTTGAGCGTGCGCGTGCCGCTGGCGACGGGAATGACCGTCGCGCCAAGCAGCTTCATGCGGGCCACATTGGAGGCTTGGCGCTCCACGTCAACGCTGCCCATGTAGATATCGCAGCCCATGCCCAGCTTGGCGGCGGCCGCCGCCGTGGCCACGCCGTGCTGTCCCGCGCCGGTTTCCGCCAGCAGCTTGGTTTTGCCCATGCGCTTGGCCAGCAACGCCTGGCCCAGCGTGTTGTTCATCTTGTGCGCTCCGGTGTGCAGCAGGTCTTCGCGTTTGAGCCAGAGGGCGAACCCCAATTCTTGCGATAGAGTATCGCAGCGGGTGAGCGGGGTGGGGCGGCCCGCGAAATCGTGCAGCAGCTTCCCCAGTTCCTTTTGGAAGGCCGCGGAAGGGATTATGGTTTCGCAAGCCTTTTCCAGTTCGAGCAGGGGCGGGATGAGCAGTTCCGGCACGAACTGCCCGCCGAAATCTCCGAAATATCCCTTTTTCATAATATCATCCTTTCTTTATGTAGTTATGCCGCGCAACCTGGCTACGGCTTCGCGCACGCGTTTATGATCCTTAACGCCGTGACTTGTTTCCAGGGCTGAATTGAGATCAACTCCATCCGGAGCGCAGACGGCCATAGCTTGCAGCAGGGTTTTCGGCCCCAGACCTCCGGCCAGAAACCAGGGCCGGGGCGTGGGCAGATCGCGTAATGCGGCCCAATTCAGGCTTTTGCCGCTGCCGCCGGTTTTTGTTGCCCCTGCATCAAAAAGAAAATAGGCGGCCGCAGGGGCGAAGCGCGCCAGTTCCATTTCCAGTTCAGGCCGGGTGAGGCTGTCCGGCCACAGCACTTTAATGACGCGTTCCGGTCCCACAGCCCGGCAGAACGTTGCATCCTCGCCGCCGTGCAGCTGCGCAAGGTCGAGGCGCGCCGCGTCCATTATCCGAAGCACTTCGTCTACGCCCGCCCCGGCGAACACGCCCACTCGGCGGCAAGGGCCGTCCGGCAGGGAGGCCACAAATTCCGGGGTGACGCGGCGCGGACTTTTGGCCGCGAAGATGAAGCCGGTGAAATCCACTTCAAGCTCGCCGCAAAGCAGCGTGTCTTCAGGCCTGGTCAGGCCGCAGATTTTGCACAAACACCTAAGCATGGGCGAACTCCTGCGTGGGGGACAGGAGCGCGGCCAGCGCGCCGCCGGGATCGCCGCTGCTCATGAGCGAACTGCCCACCAGGGCCGCATCAAATCCCAGGCCAAGGAGGGAGGCGAGGTCGTTGTGCGTTGCAATGCCGCTGGCTGTGATCCAAAATTCCTTCGGCTTCTTTTGAGATACGAGGACGCGGGAGGCGGCGAGGTTTACATGCAAGGAGTTTAAATCCCGGTTGTTGACCTGGATGATGGACGCCCCGGCATCTCTGGCTCGCAAGAGATCCTGTTCGTCGAAGATTTCCACGACCGCCTCCAGGCCGGCTTCCTGGCTTCTCAGGATGAGGTCGCGCAGCAGAGGCGTATCAAGCATGCGCACAATGAGCAGCAGAGCGGACGCGGGAGTTGCGGCCGTCTGGTCCACCTGCAGGGGATGGAGGATGAAGTCTTTGCGCAACAGAGGCAGGCCTGGATCGGCCATGCGGTCGAGGTAGGCAAGGTTCCCCCGAAAGTGGGCCTCTTCCGTCAGTACAGAGAGCGCGCCCGCCCCGGCCATAGCATAAGCGCCCGCCGCTTCTTCCGGTTCCACAGTCAGGTTGATGTCCCCTTTGGATGGTGACGCGCGTTTGTACTCTGCAATGACCGCCAGCGGCGCCTTGACCCGCAACGATGCGGAGAAGGACGGGCGCGGCCCGACAAAAGGCGGCGGCAGACGTTCACTTGCGGCCAACTTTTCCAGAAAAGCGACTTCAGCGGCTTTAGCTGCGCGAAAGCGTTCAAGCATGGCAGAACCTCCCGCCCGCGCCATTCGCCACAGCGGCTTTGGCCGCTTGCATGGCGCTTGCCATGCGCGGTCTGTTGTAGCCCCGGTCAGGGTCCAGGCTCTCGCCGTTATGCTTGTCCGTATCCAGAAGGTAGAGGGCGAAGCCCAGATTCAAGGCCAGCATATCCTGCATGGCAGCGCTACCTCGGCCGTTCAGCAGTTGGCGCAGGGTGTTCGCCGCGTCTTCCGGCCCGTGCACGGCCAGATCTTCTTCCGCGCAGGGGGCGAAGCCGTAGTCCGCCGGGTTGAGCCTGCCTGGCCGGGTGCGGCCGTTTTGCACAAAGATCAGGTCTGCCTCGCCCAGGGTGGTCAGTTCGTCGTAACCGCCCGCCCCGGCCACCACGGCTCCGCTGCTGCTGGTAGTGCGGGCCAATGTTTCCGCCACTAAGGGCAGTTGGGCTTTGCCGGGCACGCCCAGAAAGTGATGGGTAGGCTTGGCCGGGTTGACCAAGGGGCCAAGGATGTTGAACAGCGTGCGCACGCCCAACTCCCGGCGCACGGGCATGACGTGCTGGAACGAGGGATGGTAGCGCGGGGCGAACAGGAATACGAATCCATCGCGGTCCAGCGCGCGGGGCACGGCTTCCGGCGGGGTGTCCAGCGGGATGTCCAGTTGTTCCAGCACGTCCGCGCTGCCGCAGCGGGAGGACACGGAGCGGTTGCCGTGCTTGAGCACCTTGTGCCCCATGCCCGCCAGGGTCAGGGCCGTGGCGGTTGAGCAATTGAATGAGGATTTGTTGTCTCCGCCCGTGCCCACGATATCGATGCAGCGGCCGGAAACTGCCGGCACAGGCACAGCCCGTGCCAAAACGGCATGCACAGCCGCGCCGACTTCATCCGGGGTTTCGCCTTTGGCGCGCAAGCCCAGCAGCAGAGCCCCGGCCTGGGAGGGTGAGAGTTCGCCGTCCATGAGCCGGGAAAAGGCCTCGTCTGCCGAATCCTGGCTAAGATCTTCACCTTGGGCCAAGGCTTCAATGATGGTGGCCATGCGCATGGTCGATCTGGGGCGAGGCAGGGCCATGGGCACGGCGGTATGAATTTCGCCCGCTTCATGAGCCAACAGAGCTGAGGGGAAGTTGGCGAGCAGACGGGAGCCTTGCGGTGTAAGTACAGATTCCGGGTGAAACTGCACCCCGGCCCAGGGGCGGTCAGTGAAGCGCAGGGCCATGATTTCCGTTTCCCCGTGCGGGGCGGTGGTAGAGGCTGTGATTTCCAGATGGTCCGGGATGCTGTCCGGCAGCACCGCCAGAGAATGGTAACGGCCTATTTTCATAGGGCTGGCGAGGCCGCTGAACAAATTCGCGCCGGTGTGGATAAGTTCCGACTGCTTGCCATGCATGACGCGTGGGGCCAGCCCCACCTGCGCTCCGGCGAAATGACCCAAAATCTGGTGTCCCAGACACACACCCAGCACCGGCACGGTTTTGGGAAGGCGGGCCAGGAATTCCAGGCACAATCCGGCGTTTTCCGGGCGCCCCGGCCCGGGTGAGATGCAGACCATTTCCAGATCCGGTCTCTGCGCGAGTTCAAGCAGCATAGGATCGTCGTTTTTTTTCACCACAGGATCTCGGCCCAGTTGCAAAAAAGCTTGCGCCAGGTTGAAAGTGAAGGAATCGTAATTGTCTATGAGCAGAAACATTGTTTACTCCGTTTAGTGTCATATTCAGTCAAGGGTTTCATGTTCATGGTCTCCGAGGACCACTCCGGCAATGACGGCAGCTTTGGCGCAGCATTCCCGCCATTCCGTTTCCGGTTCGGAATCGTGCACAATACCCGCCCCGGCTTGCCAGCGCACCTGGCCGTCACGCACCCACATGCTGCGGATGATAATGCCGAAATCCAGGTGCACGGCGTCTCTATCCAGACCCAACCAGCCCACCGCGCCCGCGTAAGGGCCGCGCGGCATGCCTTCTTCTTCCGCGATGATCTCCATGGCTCGTACCTTGGGCGCGCCGCTCACAGTGCCCGCCGGGAAGGTCGCGGCAAACACGGCAAGGCCGTCCAGGCCTTCTTGAAGATCCGCGCTGATGCGGGAGGTGAGGTGCATGACGTGGGAAAAGCGCTCCACCTCCATGTAACGGTCCAGGCGCACGCTCCCGGCCTTGGCGATGCGGCCCAGATCGTTGCGGCCTAGATCCACCAGCATGACGTGCTCGGCGTTTTCCTTGGGATCCTGCAAAAGTTCATCTCCGAATAGCGCATCCTGGGCTAAATCTCGGCTGCGCGGCCTGGTGCCCGCGATGGGACAGAGGCGTAGCCTGTTCGCTTCGCAGGTGATGAGCACTTCCGGGGAAGAGCCGAGCAGAGCGCCATCCGGCAGGCGCATGTAGAACATGTACGGTGATGGATTGATACGGCGCAGGCGGCGGTATAGGCTGAAAGGGCTTTCCGAGAGCGGGGCGCTGAAAGGGGTGGAGAGCACTACCTGCGTGGCTTCCCCCTGGTGGAGCATGGCTTTGACGCGGGCCACGGCAGCTGTGTAGCCTTCTTTTCCTGCCGTGTACGAAGGCGCGGCGGGCTGTGCGGCGGACAAGACGGGTTGGACGGCGGGCGGCAGGGCTTTCAGGGGCGTGCCGTCCGCGCGCAGGGTAACCCGGGTGATCTTGTTGTAGCCATGGTCAAAGATTATGAGTGTGCCCGGCAGCGCCAGGGAGGCTTGGGCCGCTTGGGGGGGCAGGGCTGCGGCGAGTTTGGGCTCAAAAAGCCCGGCCACGCCGTAGCCGAAGTATCCGTATAGCGCTCTGGTGATCGGCGGCTGCGGCAGGCGGGAATCACGGACAAGTTCCAATTCCCCCATTACCGCCCGCAGGCCGTCGATGAAGGGTTTGCCGTTGTGGACTTTCAGGGGTGCGAAGGTTTCATCCGCCGCGCGCAGATCCAGAAGACCCTCCCGGCAGGAGGCAGTGAGTAAAAAGTCCGTGGCGATGATGCTATAGCGGCCCCAACGGCCGTCAGTTTCCGTACTTTCAAAAAGGATGCCCTGGTGTTCGCCCACCAGGCGGATGAACAGGCCCACCGGGGTTTCCAGGTCGCTGTCCAGTGGTTTGGAGTGCTGAGTCAAGCGGATGTGCATACGGTTCTCCTTGTGCGTTGCGGGGGTGGGGGCAACGCCGGAGACCGTAGACATAAGAAAAGGGCCGCAAGCGTCGCCTGCGGCCCCTGAAGCATGTGCTCAATTTCTAAGCATGTCTCATGACCGCAAAAAAAGAGCCGGCCCACCAAAGTCCTTGGCAAAATCCACGGCAAACATTGCTCTGGGGAGCGTCATGCGTGGTGGGGATCAAAATCTTTTCAGCGTTCATGTTACATTCCATTCTCATACGATTTCCGCGTTCTCTATCCTCCTTCCTTTCCGCCGTCAAGCGAAAAGTATGGGGGAACGCTTTTGTTGACTGCCGGCCTTCGATTAACCTAGGTGTCCTAGAGCATTTTAACTTTGATGATTTGATTAATCTCAAGTTGATCAGGAAGTGGCGCTGCGCTTGCGGAAGGCGGGCAGCTTAAAAGCGCGTAAAGGCAAAAAACAAGGCCGGGCGGGTTCCCGGCCTTGTTTGCTTGGGGCAGATGCGGCGGAAGGAGGTTAACAGACGCCCGCCAGCACCTCGGTTTCATCGGGGATATGATCGATGACTTCATGTTTGGCCGGATGGGTTTTTTGCGTGGCCAGGCTGACGCCCACGACCAGAGCCAGGGAAACTACGGGTGGGATCAGCGTGTCCAGGCCCGCCAGTTCTTCCGGAATCGCAAAATACAGGATCAGACGCAAGATGGAGCAGAGGATGATGGATGCCAGCGCGCCCGGCGTATTGGTTTTGTTCCAATGAATGCCAAGAAGCAGCGGAAAGAAGCAACCGGCCAGCACCACGTCAAAGGCGAGAGCGAGCAGGATGCCGGGTTCCGGCTTAACGTGCGCGATCCAGATGGCGATGATAACCACGGGAACGCACATTATCCGGCTGAGCAGCAGCAAGCGGGCGTCAAAGCGACGTCTTGACTCTTCGTCGTATTGAATGGTCATTTGCTTGCCGTTTCTGGACCGCCACCAACGCAGGATATTTTTTTGGTAGATATTGCGGCCGAGCACCGTGGAAACGCCAAGAATGCCGCCGTTGGCAGTGGAGGCCCCGGCTCCGATAACCCCGGCCATCATCAACAAGCCGAAGATGAAGGGCACATGCTGCGTGGCCACTGCCGGAAGGATGGTTCTGGGGTCGGTGGCGCCGGCGCCCACCAGATGGATGCCCATGAGTCCGATAAGGGCGCAGGTGCCGCCCACGATCAGGGTCAGGAAAGCGGCGAACAGGCAGCCGCGTTGTGCGGTTTTGCCGTCTTTAGCAGCGAACACGCGTTCCATGAAGTCCAGGGCCACCACGTCGCCCAGACCCACAGCAGCCAATACCGACCAGTTGAGCAGCGCTCCGTCGGCCATGGAGGTCATGCCTGACATGCTCAGGAAACTGGGCGGAATTTCAGCGGAAAAGGCCGCCCAGCCATGCGTGTTGACCAGCCAGATGGCCGCGCCCACAAAACCGAAAATGGCCGGGTACATTTGGACGATATCGGTGGCCGCGCAGGAGAACAGCCCTCCGAAGACCGTGTAGGTGAAAACCAGGAGCGAAATGGCGATAAGCGCGGCGGTGTAGTCCATTTCAAAGATGGAAGACAGAATCCAGCCCGCGCCGGCAAAGTTTCCGGCCACCAGCAGCACAAAGCTGAAGCCCATCATCAGGGATACGACCATTTCCGTGGTGGCGTCGAAACGTCTGAAGAAGAAGTCGGGCAGGGTCAGCAGATTCATTTTGTTCAGCGGTTTGGCGAACAGCCAGGCCGTGAGCAGCAGGCAGATGACCACGCCGAAAGGGAAGACGAAGCCGGCCCAGAAGCCGCCTCCGTAAGCTTGCCCGGCGCTGGCCACTGTGCCGTTGGAGTCTATGGCCTGGGCCATGAGCATGGTGCCTACAAAGAAGAACGACAGCGATTTGCCGCAAATGATGTAGCGCTTGCCGCTGCCCCTGACCAGGTAAATCATGCCTGACCCCAGGATGACAAAGAAAATTATGAAACAAAGCAACCCAATGCCCATTGGTGTGAAAGTCATTTAAGACCCCCTTGTGTGTGAAGGTTTACGCCGGGAAGCGAACCTCTTGGCGCGGAGCCGGTTTATAGTCGGTTCATCTTAAACCTGCTTCGGCTGTTGCGGCCCGCTTCCCGTCGGGGTTGGCGATACGTTAATAGCCGGGAATTTGTTTGGGGAAATAATCCTCGCAAACGCCTTCGCGGTGTACGTCCAAAGTGGTGCAGTGCAAGGCGCCGCCGAACGGGCAGACGTCATTGTACGGCACGGGGACAACTTCTATGCCCATTTTATCAAGCTGCTCCAGATAAGCGGTTTCGTGGGCTTCCACACAAATGGTGTTGGGACCGAGGGCGAATGTATTCATGGAAATCCAGGATACGCCGGTATATTCGCCGCCCAGAAGGGTCAGGTCGCTTTTGTACACATGCACGGGGCCGGCGGCCGGCACCAGTTCCCAGTCATTGATTTTAAATAACTTTAGGGCGTTTTCCGTGATGATCGGCCAGGCCGGGTTATAAACGGCGAGGCCTGGGCGCACCAGGGTCAGGTTGCAGTCAATGTGCCAGGGGTGGGTATGGTTGTCAAAGGTCAAGGGGTGAATGCGGATGCCCTTGGGTGCGAAATAGCGCTTGAGCCAGTCCATGCCAGCCCGGTTGGTCACCGCGGAGCATTGCCAGAAAATGTCGCGTCCGGCGCGGTCGGCGTCGGCCGCATCCCATAGGGGTTCTTTCTCGGTCAGCTGGAATTCCCAGTTATGCAGGCGTTTGCGCTTTTCTTCGTCAGTCCAGACTTTGCGGTAATAATAGTTGAAGTTGCGCACATAAGATTCGTCGGTCAGGCGGGGCTTGGGCGCGCTGACCCACACGAAGTCCGGGTCTTCTTTAAAATACTTTTCAAACAGCGGGCGCAGATTTAAATATTCATACCAACGGGCGCGCATGCAGCCGGTGGCTTCGATGATTTCATTGCCCACAGGCAGGAACAGGTCGCGCGGATTGGAAATGCCGCGCTGGCTGGGGTGGGTCCAGTCCGGGGTGGACACGGGCGCGCCGGCCAGCATGGCCGGGTGCACGTCCACGCGGTCAACGATAATGCCTCGCTTTTCCATCATTTTCACAAAGCCTTCCACTTGCTCATTGGCTGCATCGACCATTTCCTGGGGCAAGAGCCCCCAACTGCCCAGGGGGAAGCCGCCCTTGGGAGCGTCAAAGTCCCAGGCCGGTTCCGGCGCCGGAATCTGCGAGCCGTCCGGCCTGCCCACGATCACGCGTTTCAACGGGTCCCATTCGTTCCAGCTGTTCACGATCTTAGCCATGTTTTTATCCTCCTGAGGGTTATGTACGGATATTCTTTTCAGGACAACTGTTTTGAAATTTTAAAAGTTTTATTGCGCCCATGCTTACGTTGTAATAAAAATTTAAAAGATTTATAGTTAATTACGGTTGACAACGGGTAGCCGCTACCGAGAAAGAAAGGCGGGCCTCAGAGGAGCGGGCCTCTCCAGCCCGCTTGTGGCCGAAGGGCTTGACTCTTAACGCGCTAAGGCGATATCCCTAGGCAGGCGAGTCTTTGCCCGGACACGTGAGCAACCCTCAGACCATTCCGCTTGGCGGGAATAAGGACTTGAGCCGCAATGCCTTCAGCCCCATTGAGCCCGGAAGCCATTAACGAGCAACTGCATCGGATATTGGCCAGCGAGGATTTTCAAGCCTCGGCCAGGCTGAAGCGGCTGTTGGAATTTTTGGTTTTGGAAACTTTGCAAGGTCGGGGCGACAAACTCAAGGCCTACACCATCGCCCTGGCCGTGTTCGGTCGGGATCCCAGCTTTGATCCTCAGGTGGACCCCACGGTGCGCGTGGAAGCGGGCAAGCTGCGCAGCAAGCTGGAACGCTACTATTATATAAACAGTGAAGATCCCATCCGTATTGACGTGCCCAAGGGCAGATACATCCCTTCCTTTGTCGCCAGCGAGGGCGCAACGGCGTTAACGGAAAGCGCCTCCCCTGAGGCCGAAGCGTGCGGCCTGGCCCCGGGCGGTTGTGAAGCCGTGTGTAACACTCCGTCAGTAGCCGTGCTGCCCTTTGTCAACATCGGCAACAACATTGAAATCGAATACTTCGCTGAAGGACTTACCGAGGAAATCACCGTCAGCCTGACCCGGTTTGACGACCTGATTATTGCCAATTCCTACACCAGCCGCCAGTTTAAATCCGCGTCCCAGGACATTATGGAAGTGGCCCGGATTTTGAATGTGCGCTTTGTGCTGCACGGGAGCGTGCAAATCGGCGGCGATACTTTGCGCGTTTTCGCCACTCTGACTGACGCGGCCACAGGGGCCAATCTGTGGGCGGAAAAATTCGAAGGCCGGCTCGCGGCATCGGAACTGTTCTCCATTCAGGATGAAATCACCCAGCATGTAGTGGCCAGGTTGGCCGACAATTACGGCTTCATCAAGCGCACGCTGCTCAAGGAGTCCAATGTCAAGCGCACTGATGACCTGGAAGTTTACGACGCGATTTTGCGCTACGGGCAGTGGGCGGCTTCATTCAACCCGAAACTGTTCACCCTGGCCCGCTCCGCCCTGGAGCGGGCCGTAACTATTGAGCCTGATTACGCTCTGCCCGTGGCCATGCTTTCGGACATGTATTCCTCAGACTACCAGCAGGGCTACGACCAGGTGGACAACCCCCTGGAAAACGCCGTGCGCCTGGCCAACCGGGCTCTGGACCTGGACGCCAACTGCCAGACCGCCTATTGGGCATTGGCCCAGTATTATTTTCTGAAACGGGAAGCGGGGCAGTTCGAGTATGTGGCCAAAAAAATCCTGCCGCTCAATCCGGTCAATCCCTATATGAATGTGTCCGTGGGCCTGCTCACGGCCATGGCCGGGGACTTGGAAGGCGGCCTGGAGCTCATGCATAAAGCGGTCCAGCTCAATCCCTATTCCCCGCGCTGGTATCGTATTGTTCCGTATATGATCGCGTACAAGCAGGGCGATTATGAGGCCGCCCTGGCCGAGGCTTTGCAACTGAACATTCCCAACTGCCTGTGGGATCCCATGCTCAGAGCCGCCGCATACGGCAAGCTCGGCCGCAGGAAAGAGGGGCAGGCGGCCTTAAAAGAGCTGCTGTCCGTGCAGCCGGCCTTTGCCGTGCAGCGGTTGCGCTTTATGCGCGCGCTTTTGTTTTCTGATGAAGCCGTGGCTGCAATAACCGACGGGCTCGTTGCGTCCGGCTTGAGCTTAGCTGATAAATAGGCAGGCTTTTTACAGAAATGCTTTTTTGTCGGCGGGCCTAAAATAAAAAAAGATCGCCAAGTAAATCAATATATTGATATGTTTTTGTTCCGCTTGCGGGTGGAAATGATTTTTGCGGATTGACTTTCTGGAATCAAACTGATATTCCAGAATTGTATTAGATGCTTGATTAAAATCAGCGCTGATTATTCTTTTATCCACATTAAAACCACACACCATATAACCGCCGCCGGGCAGGAGTATATTATGGAAATAGGCAAGGACTTTCTCTACCTGACCAGAAAGGACGTGGAGAATGTGAACATTTCCATGTCTGAAATCATCGACATTCTTGAAGAGGCGTTTATTGAAAAATATCACGGCCGCGTGGAAATGCCGCCCAAGCCGGGTATTCACCCGGTAGAGGACGCCTACATCCACGCCATGCCGTGCTGGGTGCCCAAGCACAAGGCCGCAGGCATTAAGTGGGTTTCGGGCTATCCGGAAAATCAAAAAAGAGGTCTGCCGTATAACGCCGGGTTCATAGTCATGAATGATCCGGATACCGGCCTGCCTCTTTCGGTTATGGATTGCACCTGGGTAACCACCATGCGCACCGGCGGGGTGACCGGCCTGTCAGCCAAGTTTCTGGCCAACCCAGACAGCGAAGTGGTAGGCATTTTGGGCTGCGGAGTACAGGGCCGCTCCAACCTGGAAGCTCTGGCGGTGGCCTGCAAGAATCTCAAGCGGGTTTACGCTTTTGATATTTACCCGGAAATCGCCCAAAAATATGCGGAAGAGCAGTCCGTAAAGTATAAGCTGGAAATTATCCCCGTGAAAACCCAGAAAGAAGCGGTGCAGGACAGCGATATTATTGTCACGGCCGGTCCCATAAAGCACAGCCCGGATCGGGCCATTGAAGGCTCCTGGCTGAAGAAGGGCGTATTCCTGGCGCCTGTGGATTTTGACTGCATGTACCACCCCTCGGTGATCGAAGATTATTGCGCCAAGTGCTTTGTGGACGATTTGGGGCAGTATCAGGGCTTCAAGAAATTGGGCTACTTCCCCTACGGCCCGGCCGAGTTGCCTGAAATCTGCACGGTGTTCGCCGGCAAGGCCAAAGGTCGGGACAGCAAAGACGATAAAGTTGCGGCCATTAACATCGGTATGGCGCTGGACGACATGCCTGTGGCAATCAGGATTTTTGAATCGGCCAAGGCCAAGGGATTAGGCACAGTGCTGCCCTTGTAGGCTGAAAAGTTTTTTGCAGAGCGTGGGGCTTGGCGGGGGCGGCTCTTTTCCGGCCTCGCAGTTGACAACGGCGAATCGCCACAACGTGAGAGGAGTTTGTCATGGGCATTAAAAGATTGTTGTTTTTAGCGGCGTGTCTTTTTTCCGCGGGTATGGTTTTAGCCAACCCCGCTTTTGCCGAGAAGGTCACGTTTAAACTGGCGGGCCAGTATGCGCCGGACCACACCACGACCATACTGATCAATGAGTTCGCCAAAATGGTCAACGAACGCACCAAAGGTGAAGTGACGATCAAGGTATACCCGGCCAACCAACTGGGCGACTATACCCAGGTGTATGAAGAGCTGCGCCGCGGCACCATCGACATGGCGGTCATTACCATTCCCAGTCAGTTCGACACCCGGTTGGAGGCCATCTTCCTGCACTACCTGGCCATGAACTACGATGAAGCCAGAAAGGTGTACGGCGTCGGTTCCAAGATGTTCAACCTCATTGCCAAAGTCAACGAGGAACTGGGCGTCAAATTCCTGGGCTTTAACGTGGAAGGCTTGGGCGGTCTCGGCACCACCAAGATGCCTGATAACCTGGATGACCCGGCCGGGCGCAAGAATATCCTTCTGCGCGTGCCGCCCATGGCCGTGTTCCAGATTCCCATGGACGACGAGGGCTTCCAGACGGTATCTATTCCTTATGCCGAACTGTACACCGCTTTGCAAACCGGCGTGGCCGACGGCTGGAGCGGTGGCCCGGCCATGGTCAACTACATCGAGTTTCGCGACGTTATCAAGTACTTCATCGCCTCCAACAACTACTTTGAAAACACCTCCTATCTCATGGGCATGAAGTCCTGGGACAAGCTTACGCCTGAACAGCAGAAAATTGTTCAGGAGGCCGCCTTGGAGATTTCGGCCAAGAGCTTTGATATCTCCGAAGCCGCTGAATCCGGTTATTTGGACAAGATGGAAGAAGCCGGCATCAAGGTTGTCCGCTTCAGCCCCGAACAGCTTAAAGCTTATGCAGAGCTGTGCCGCAAGGTTTCCTGGCCCAAGATGGAAGAGCGCCTGGGTAAAGAAGTCATTGACGATCTGTTGGCTGAATACAAGTAGGCAGATGTTTCAGGCCGGAGATGTCTGCGGTGGGCATGACAGGCTCCGCCCGGCCTGACTTAACCGGGCAATTCTAATGCCTGCAAGGGGGAAGGGCTTTCCTCCCCCTTGCAAACCAACCGCAATAACAGTGAAAACTCAACCCGGACCGATTTTCGGGGGGAATATTATCCTTGTAAACATTGGGTTTGCAGGGGGGGGATAGCGAGCGTGCGCGGTGGGGTGCACAAAAGCCCCAGAGCATATTCCCGTTAGCGGGTGATGCCGGCCAAGGGCCGCATCTGAAAATGCTGCGCCGCGATAACGGCTGTTTGCAGCCAAAGCGAAACAAGGAGTTTTCTATGGGCGCGAAGAGACTGTGTTTATTTCTGGTCGGAATTTGTATCGTCAGCTTTATGTTCGCGGGCGCGGCTCAGGCGGAAAAGGTGAAGCTGCGCCTGGCCGGGCAGTATGCGCCGGAGCACACCACCACGGTGCTCATGAAGGAGTTTGCCCAGATTGTTAAGGACCGCTCCAACGGCGAAATAGAAATACGCGTGTACCCCGCCAGCCAGTTGGGTGATTATACCCAGATTTTTGAAGAACTGCGCCGGGGCACCATTGATATGGCCACGATCAGCATTCCCAGCCAGTTCGACACTCGCTTGGAGGCCGTGTATCTGCACTATCTGGCCATGAACTACGAGGAAGCTCGCCGCATTTATGCGCCAGGCTCCAAGATGTTCAAGCTTATTGAAGATGTCAACGACGGCCTGGGCATCAAGTTTCTGGCCTTTAACATTGAAGGTTTCGGCGGCTTCGGCACCACCAAGATGCCTGACAACCTGGATGACCCGGCCGGCCGCAAAAACTTGCTTATGCGCGTGCCGCTTATGGCCGTATTCCAAATTCCCTGTGATGACGAAGGGTTCCAGACCATATCCGTTCCCTTTGCCGAGTTGTACACCGCTTTGCAGACCGGCATTGCCGATGGTTGGAGCGGCGGGCCGGCCATGGTCAACTATGTGCAGTTCCGCGATGTCATCAAGTATTTTATCGCCTGCAACAATTTCATGGAAAGTAATTCGTACATGATGAGCAAGCAGGTTTGGGACAAGCTCAGCCCTGAACACCAAAAGATCATCCAGGACGCCGCTTTGGAGATTTCGGCCAAGAGTTTTGATTTGGCAGAATCCGATGACGCCGAATATTTGGTCAAGCTGGAGCAGGCCGGGGTAAAAGTGATTAAGTTCAGCCCTGAGCAGCTTGAAGCTTGGGCGGCCCTTTGCCGCAAGGTAAGCTGGCCCAAGATGGAAGAGCGTTTGACCAAGCCTGTGATTGACGATTTGCTTAAAGATTACCAATAACACCATACGCCGCGCGGCGGGAGGGCGGGCGAGCCCCCCCCGCCGCCGCCCGGCTGACGGCTTCGGTCTGAATTTATGGGAGAAACGCCATGCCGCAAACAAAAACTTGTCCGGAGATAAAACCGCCTGATTTTACCAGGGAAAACCTTTTTGAAAAAATTGTGACCGTGGTCATGGTCACCAGCGCTTCTTTTGTGGTTCTGGCTGTGGGCAGCAGCGCCATTATGCGCTATTTCGTGCGCCGGGATATTTACGGCGTGGAAGAGTTGATCACCATTGCCGCATTTTGGATGTATTTTGCCGGCGCGGTATACGCCACCAAGACCAGGCAGCAGATTTCCGCGGAAATGTTCACTGTGTTTACCAAGAACCCCAAAATTTTATATGGCGTCGCCCTGGCGCAACGCAGCATAACCTTGCTCCTCTGCCTCATTTATACATGGTGGGGTTGGGAATTCATTTTCTGGAGCGTGACCGGCGGCGGCCGGACCACACTGTGGCAAATTCCCCTGTATGTGGGGCAAAGCGCGGTGTTTCTGGGGCTGGTCTGCATGCTGATTTATTTTATACGCGATCTGATTTTAATTCTGCGCATCAAGCCTTCTGATTACTATCCAGGCAAGGCTTAAAATTTCAAAGAAACACCCCCGGTCCTTTTATAGTCGGCGCGAGGGGTGTTATCGGGGGGGCCCGGTACATGGTTGTAACTTTATCGCTGATTCTTTTAATGGTGCTTCTGATTTTGGGCACGCCCGTGCCGTTCGCTTTCCTGGCTTCCGTATTGCTGTTCATTCTGACTGAGGGCTATGACCCCAGTTTTTTGCTGCCGTACGGATACAGCAAAATGAGCACAATCGTCATTCTGGCCATTCCGTTGTTTATCATTGCCGGCGGTCTTATCAACCGCGCGCATGTGGGCGACAAGCTGGTGAACATGGTGGAAATTTTTGTGGGCCGCATTAGGGGCGGGCTTGGGGCCATAGGCATTATTTCCTGTGCGGTGTTCGGCTCCATAACCGGCAGCGCCTGCGCCACGCTTTCGGCCATCGGCTCGATTATGTTTCCCAAGCTGCGGGCCGGCGGCTATCCCAGAGGGCATTCTGCAGCCATCATGTCCAGCGCCTCGGTTTTGGGTATGCTCATCCCACCCAGTTCGCTGATGATTCTGTATGCCTGGGTCGGGCAAACTTCAGTGCTGGCCTGCTTTTTATCGAACCTGGTGCCCGGGATTATTCTCACGTTCCTCTTATGCCTGGTTAACGTATTTATGCTGCGCAACAACAAAGAGGTTCACGTGGCGCCGCCCCTGCCCAAAGGAGTGTTTCGGAAAGAGGTGCTCAAACGTTCCTGGGCGGGTATTCCGGCTTTGACTATGCCGGTTCTGGTGCTGGGCGGCATTTACGGAGGGTTTGTGACTCCCACGGAGGCCGCGGCCTTGTCGGTGCTTTATGTGCTGCCGTTAGGGTTTCTTGTTTACAGAGGTCTGACTTGGCGCGGCGTGTTCCAGGTGCTTAAAGAGTCGGTGATCACCACCGGGGCGATTATGCTCATGCTTTACTGTATTATGATTTTAAGCCGTATTTACATTATGGAGGATCTGCCGGGCTTGATCTTAGAGACCCTGTCAAGCATTTCAGAAAGCCCCATCGTAATTATGCTGATGATCAACGTGTTTATGATCATTATCGGCATGCTTATGGATGACGTCAGCGCGGTGCTGCTGGTCACCCCCCTGCTGGTGCCGGTGGTGGCGG
The DNA here is from genome assembly GCA_965364745.1 of uncultured Desulfovibrionaceae bacterium. GTDB lineage: Bacteria > Desulfobacterota > Desulfovibrionia > Desulfovibrionales > Desulfovibrionaceae > JAVBRZ01. The sequence continues at coordinate 16,043 of CBDTYX010000011.1, forward strand.
ATCTGGGCGTCAGCCCCGTGCATTTCGCGGCTATTGTGGGCGTGAATATCGGTATGGGCAACATCACCCCGCCCACCGCGCCGCTTTTGTATTTGAGCGTACAGCTTAACGGCGCCACTGTGGGCGAAGCCTTGGCCCCCACGCTTAAGCTTATTTGCTTCGCCTGGTTGCCGACATTGCTGCTGACTACCTATTTTCCGGACCTGGCGCTCTGGCTGCCGCGGCTGCTTTTGGGCGGCAACTATTGAGCCTGCGCGGACAAGCGTTCGGTAGAGCCGTCCAGGATTGTTTTTTCTGGTCTAAGAGGCCCGCGGCATGTTAATTACGGATCTAGCGCCGGCCTTGCCGAAGAAGCGGCGCGAATATGAGGTAATTGCGGATTATGGGACATATAATTGCAGAACAGCCGGACATGCTGAAAGACAGTGTTTACAACGCCATCAGGACCAGGATAATTACCCAGGATTTGCCGCCCGGCTCGCGCATAAATGAAAAACAGTTTATGGACGAGTATGGAATCGGAAAGACTCCATTGCGCGAGGTCTTTTTCCGGCTGCAATACGACGGCCTGATTCGGCGCTTTCCCCGTTCGGGCACCATTGTGGCGCCTTTAGATTTCGGGGAATTGCGCGACGCTGCGGAAATACGCTTGGCCTTGGAAGGCCTGGTGGGCGATCTGGCCGCCAAGCTGATTACCGTCGAGCAACTTGAGGCCATGCGCCGGCATACTGATCTTTTGGAGCGGACTTCCCGCGAGGGCGTACATGCGGAATATGTAATTACTGAGGCCCAATTGCATGGCATGCTCTATGCGGCCACGCGCAATGAAAAATTGCGCCAGACCATTACCGAACAGCAAAGTCTGTTTTCGCGGATCTGGTTTTCCATTGAACGCACCCCGGGCGATCTGGCGCCTCAAGTGGCGGATTGGCGCAACATTTGCGCTGCTCTGGCGGAAAGGGACGCGCGACGGGTAGTCCAGATCAACAAGCAGCACTTCAAAACTTTTTACAGCCACTTGAAAGCTATATTTTAACAACCGCAAGGAGGCTTGGGTATGGCCATTTATAAAGTG
>CBDTYX010000012.1:0-16922 GCA_965364745.1 uncultured Desulfovibrionaceae bacterium
GTGGCGCGAAACAAAGTTTCGCGCAGCCGTTGCCTGAGCGCGATAGTGAAGGCTGCGGCTGAGATCCGCAGGGCGTTCCCCGCCAGGAAGGCGTGGAGAAAGGTCTGCGATATGGATCGCTTCGCCCTGTTATTCTTCCTCGGGCGTCAAGTCAGGGGTGGCCGCAGCAATAGCCTCTTCTTTAGCCCGTTTTTTTTGGGCAAAGGCCAACAGCTTGCCGGCTTCCACAAAATTCGGATCCAGCTTAAGAATGATATTAGCCACTTGCTCGGCCTTAACCCATTTGCCCCACTCAATATACAGCCGGCCGATGTTGAAAAATAAATTGGGATCTTTGCCGGAATATTGCAAGGCCTTGAGGTAATACATCTCGGCGGTTTCATATTGGTTCAGTTTGCGCAGGGCAATGCCGATGCTGTTGTACAAGCTGACCAGTGAGGGATCAATTTCTATGGCCTGGGAAAAGTAGGTGAAAGCGCTTTCATAGCGTTCGGCTTTAAGATAGCGGTCGCCGATTTCACACAATAGGCCCACGTCATCGGGGACCTGTTTGACCAGGCTGCTGAATTCCGCTTCCGCCTTGTCAAATTCTTTGTTGTCCAGGTGCTTTTGGGCGTTTTCCAGGCCTATTTTTTTACGCGCCTCCAAAAGCTGCATCTGCTCTTCGGCATTTTCCACAGCCATGCCTTCCAGGATTTCCAGAAGCTGGTGCACTGTGTCCAGCAGTTCTCGTTCCTGGCCGTGGGTATAGCTTAAGGATAAAGGAAACACTTTGCGCAAGGAGGCGTTTTGCGCAAGGGCATTGGTCGCGCCAAAGATCAGGTCTTCAAATTCCGTACGCTCGGAACTAAGCAACGATGAACGAATCACCACAGTCAAGGCGGACTGCAGGGCTTGGGCGGCCGGCAGCAGCTTGTTCTGTTTCACTTGGCTTTTGATCTGGCTAAGCTGTTGTCTGGCTTTGGTCAGCTCGGCGGACATATTTTTCTCCATGCCGCGCAGGCGGAATAACCACAGCGCGGACGTTGCCCCTAATATAAACGTTGTGGGAAAGTAATCAATCGTTATGGCGTTGCGTCGCCTGTTTTTTTCGCAAGATATTTTCCAGCTCGGCCACATCCTGCGGGCGATCCACGCCGTGCAAGGCATGGCCGGTGCGGATGACCCTGATGGGAATATTGTTTTCCAGCAGCCGCAATTGCTCGAGTTGCTCCAGCTTTTCAAGAGGCGCGGGAGAAAGGGCGGTGAAGCGGCGCAGGGTTTCAAAGGTAAAAGCGTATAGTCCGATGTGCCCCAGTCGTGGCCTGTCGTCACTCTCAACATCGCGGTTATGTGGAATTAGCGCCCTGGAAAAGTATAAGGCGTTGCCGTAAAGGTCCGTAGCCACTTTGACCCGGTCAGGGTTGGCGGCCAGGGCTGCGGAAAGCTCGCAGGCCAGGGTGGTCACCCGCACAGCGGGGTCAGTGAAAAAGGGCTGCACCAGTTCAGAGAGCATGGCCGGCTCAAGCGCGGGCTCATCGCCCTGGATGTTGATGATCACCGCATTATCGGGCAAGCCCAGATCCAGGGCGGCCTTGCATACCCTGTCGCTGCCGCTGGCGCAGTTTACCGGAGTCATCACGCAAGGCACGTTGTGCTCTTTGGCGGCGTCGGCTATGCGCGTATCATCTGTGGCCAGATACACGGCCTGAAGATCCGGGCAGCCGGCCGCCCGCTCATAAACATGGACAAACATGGGCTTGCCCAAAATAAGCGCCAGGGGTTTGCCGGGAAAGCGCGAAGATTGCCAGCGCGCCGGAATAATGCCGTAGCAGGGAGGCTTTAGGGCGGCCATATTTTTGCCTATTCCCCGGAGCCGCTTTGACCGTCCTGGGCGGCCCCCAGGCGATTCAGCCACTTGCGCAATTGCTCCACGTCCTGCTGGTGAATCTGCTCGGAACTGTCCATCAGCCCACGCAATGTTTTAATTTCCTTGCGCAGCTCTTCAACGTCTTTATTAAGCTGCGGGTTTTCCTGGGCAGCAGCCGTTTTGGATGCGGTCGATTTTGGAGCGCTGTCTGTTTGCGTCGTCTGTCCTATGCCGGAAAGGGCATCGGCTATACGCTCCAAAGCCTGGGCCTGGGCGCTTAAAATTTGTAAAATGCCCCGGCTGAATTCCTGTAAAATCGGCGCCGGGCTGTAGTCAGGGGCGGACCTAACAAGCACGCCTTGAACAGCTTCTTTAACTGCAGGAGCATTGGCGGGAAATTGCAAGCTCAACTCCATCTCCACACTGCGGGCGTGCCTGGTGCGGCGCATGGCTTCCTGAATGGCTGCAAACACCGGAACGGCGTCAGCGGTGTACTTGCGCCGCCCCGTGCCTTTCTGAGGCAAAAAAGCGTCAAAACGCCTGCAGTAATAGCGGGCGGTGGATTCCGGCAGGGAAAAGCGCGCGGCCAGGTCGGCCATGGTCAGTAAATTGGTCCGGCTTTGCGGCGGGGATTTTTTTTTAGGCATGGAGGAAGCTCCGTGGCATTATAATAAAAGAGTCACTGGAAAATCATCATAGAGGCCGGATGATTTTCCAATGACTCTTTAGAGGCTGTTCAATTGTTTCGGGCACATGGCTTTAAGAAGCGTTGTTTTTGGCGCTCCTGGTGTTTTGCGTTGTTTTTTCCCGGCTGGTGGTGTTTTTGCCGGTGGTGACCTGCTTAGTTCTGGCCCTGGATTTCCCGGCGGTCAGGTCTTTGGGGTTGTTATCCCAGTCGTTCATTTGGGCCATAAAATCAGGCAGAATACGTCTGGCGCCCACATACCACTTGGTCCAGTGTGGGGAATTAATATTTTCTTCTTTTACTCTTTGCCCCCGGCGCGGGCTGTGAATAAACACGCCGTCGCCGATATAAATGCCGGTATGCAGGCCGCGTTGGCCGCCGCCGGGCAGGCGGAAAATAACGATATCGCCCGGGGCAAGGCCGTTACGATTGATGGGCTGGCCCACCTGGGTTTGCTCCACAGTGCTGCGGGGCAGCGAATAACCGTTTTGGGCAAAAACGTAACGGACATAACCCGAACAATCAAATCCCCGGTCGGGATCGGTGCCGCCCCAGGCGTAGGGCGTGCCTATGAGGGATTTGGCGGTCTGGATAATCTGGTCCGCTTTGGCGGATCCGGTGCGTTGGGGAGTTTCGCGGGTAGCGGCGCAACCGCCGGCAAGTATGACAAAGGCGATGAGAAATAAACCAATATGCTTGTAATGCTGCATGCGACACCCTCTGTTACATGTCTGGTTTTGGCTCACAACAACATGCTCGGAGCACGCTGAAACGAACAAGGGGTTTTCGAAAAGCAGTGTTTTCGTTACGCAGCGCCGGCCAAGCCGTCGGCGCAGGGGCACTGCAAATGCATAGATGCATCATCAGAGCAATGCCGGACTTAGTAGTTAAGGCTATGCGGTTTCAACTGAAAATAAAAAATCAGCCGCCGCAAATTACGAAAAATGGGCCGTGTGGCGCACGGCCCATAAATTGACGCTAAGTTAAGCTTCTTTAACGGTAATGGCTTCCACCGGGCAGGCTTCCACGCAGGATTCGCAGCCGATGCACTCATCTTCGTTGACGGGGTCGGACTTGCCGTCCTTCATTTCATAAACGCTCACAGGGCAAACATCCACGCATTCGCCGCAACCGGTGCATTTATTCTTATCTACAATCACTTTCCAAGCCATGGTCATAACCTCCGAAAATTTGCATCTTGCCTTGGGCGGCAAATTATTTTCAAATCTTTAGTATGTAAACAGCACTGCGGGATTATAGCTTATTGGAAGCAGATTATCGCCGTAGACCCAGCCTGTCAAGTTAAAAAATCGGAAAGAAATAATTTATTTTTCGCACGGCGTCGCGGCCTTGCATCATGTTTATGCCGCTGTTATTCTGCAACCGCCTTTTTAATAGAATAAGGACAGATATGGAAGACAAAATTTATAGCGTATTAAGGCAAATTACAGCGCCCGAACATGGAGCCGAAGCAGAAGGCAAAGCACGCCTCGCCGATTTGACCAAACCTCCGGGGAGCCTCGGCCGGGTAGAGGATCTGGCGCTCACCCTCTGGCGTATTCAAGGGCGTTTGCCGCTTGCGGCCGATCCGGCGCGCATTTACACTGTGGCCGGCGATCACGGCGTGGCCGCGCAAGGCGTCAGCCCTTACCCGCAAGAAGTCACCCGGCAAATGGTGCTTAACTTTCTGAGCAACGGCGCGGCCATAAATGTCTTTTGCCATACCGCGGGCGTGGAGCAAATGGTGGTGGACGCGGGGTGCCTCGGCGAGACCTTTGCCCCCCACCCCAAGCTCATTGCCCGGAGAATTAAAAGCGGTACAGCCGATTTTACGCAAGGCCCGGCCATGAGCCGCGCCGACTGCCTGCGTTGCCTTCTCTTGGGCATTGAGCTGGCTGAAAGCGCGGCGGCGGAGGGCATCGTCTGCCTCGGCACCGGGGAAATGGGCATTGCCAATACCACTCCGGCCACGGCGCTGTTTTGTGCTTTTCTGGGGTTAGAACCAAAAACCGTTGTGGGGCCGGGCGCGGGCCTTGCGCCGGAAAAACTTGAGCACAAGGCCGGGGTGGTTGCGGCCGGGCTTGCGCTGCACCGGGGCGCAGTGGCGGGAAAAGATCCCATTGCCGTGCTGGCTGCCCTGGGCGGTCTGGAAATTGCCGTTCTCTGCGGGCTGGTTTTGGGCGCGGCCCGCGCGCGGCTGCCCATTGTCATTGACGGGTTTATTTCCACCTCCGCGGCCGTGGCCGCCCTCTCCCTGGCTCCGCAGGCGCGGGATTTTTGCATTTTCAGCCACGGCTCGGCCGAGCCGGGGCACAAGCTGGTTTTGGAAGCGCTAGGCGTGTCGCCTCTTTTAGATTTGGGCATGCGCCTGGGTGAGGGTACCGGCGCGGCCTTGGGCATATTTTTGCTGCGCTGCGCCGCCAACATGTTTAATGATATGGCCACGTTCAGTCAGGCCGGCGTCAGCGGGCGGGAGTAAACTTAACAACATGAGCGCTTCAGAGCGAACAGACCCCACAAAGCGGTTAAGAGCGCCCGCTGCGCATCTTTTGGAACTGCGCGGCGTCTCGCGCTATTTTCAGGTGCGGCAGGGGCTGTTTGGCGCAACCCGGCAGCTTTGGGCCGTGGCCGATGTTTCCTTAAGCCTTGACGCCGGGGAAACATTGGGTCTGGTCGGTGAATCCGGTTGCGGCAAATCCACTGTGGCCAAAATGGCGGCCGGGTTGCTCGCGCCCAGCTCGGGCGAGGTTTTTTTAGACGGCGTGTCTTTGACCGACGGGCGCGTTGCCGACCGGCCCTCCGTGCATATGGTTTTTCAGGATCCTTTTTCTTCGCTTAACCCGCGCCTGACCATCGGCCGCAGCATCCGCGAGCCCTTGGATATTGCAGGCCGGCTCAGCCTGGCTGAGCGTAAGGAGCGGGTGGCAGAAATGCTGCGTCTGGTCGGGCTTTTGCCCGAGCACGCCGGCCGTTATCCCCATGAGTTTTCCGGCGGCCAACGCCAGCGGGCCGTGGTGGCCAGGGCGCTGATCAATCGGCCCAAGCTGGTCATCTGTGACGAGCCGGTCTCTTCCCTGGACGCCTCGGTGCAGGCCCAGGCCCTGAATTTGCTCAAAAATCTTCAGGAACGTTTTTCTCCGGCCTATTTGTTTATTTCTCACGACTTAAGCGTGGTCGGGCATATGAGCGACCGCATCGCGGTCATGTATCTGGGCCGCCTCGTGGAACTGTCTTCGGCTCAGGACTTGTTCAGCGCGCCTCTGCACCCTTACACGCAGGCCCTGCTGGCTGCTGTCCCCGGTGCGGAAAGGCGGGAAGGGAGCCTCGTCAAAGGCGATCCGGCCAGCCCTTTGGCTCCCCCGCCCGGCTGCGCCTTTCATCCCCGCTGCCCCAAGGCCATGCCCTGCTGCCGCGCCCGACGCCCGGAGCTTCTCCCGGTGAACGGACGCCTGACAGCCTGCTGGCTGTACGCCCGCCCCCAACAGGAGGAAGCATGAAAATCATTCACATCAACGACCATCTGACGGCATTTTACGTTGGCAGAGGCATTCCGGCCGCGCCTGACGGCCCGGACAAAAATTGGCTGCAATTTGACCTGGATCTGGGCGTTTGCGCTTACGCTTTTCACTATGAAGGCCGCGCCCTGGTCTTTGACACCCTGCCCGGTCCGGAATACGGCCGGCGCATGCGCGCCTATCTTGAAGGCGAGTTGGGCGCGCGGCGCATCATCGTAATCTTAAGCCACTGGCACCTGGATCATATCGGCGGTTGCGAGGCGTTTAAAGACTGCGACATCATGTCTTCGGCTCAAACACGCCAATTTTTGGTCAAAAATCAGGCGGCCATTGAAGCCGGCGAGCTGTGGGGGCCGCCGGCCTTAAACCCCCTCATTCTGCCCTATATGAGCCTGCTTGCCCCCATGCCCTTCCGCATGGGCGAGCTTTCTCTAGAACCCATGCCCTTTGATGTGCATACAGCCGGCAGTCTCGCCCTTTACTGCCCTGAGGACAAAATTCTGCTGGTCGGCGACATGCTGGAAGACAATATCCCTTGTTTGAATCATCCTGAAGCCGTGCCCGTGCATATTGACAACTTGAGCGCCATGGCCCGGCTTGATGCGGCAGCCATTTATCCCGGGCACGGCTCGCCGGACAAAATCGCGCACGGCGGCTACAGCAAGGACTTCATCACGGCTACAGCCGACTATATGCGCCACGCCCTTAATCTCTGCCGCGACCAATCCCTTGCCCCGAGCCGGCTCAAAGACTGGCTCGCCCCCTGGGAAGCGCGCGGCGTGCTGGAATACCACCCCGTGTACGAGGGCGTGCATAAGGCCAATGTGGAGAGAATGCGCGATTATTATCGGACGAGGCCTGTGCCTGAGCCTTTGTAAGGTCGGTTAGAGTATTTCACGCTTGAAGCGGCCTTTTACGGAGGAGGGGAAAGCCCAAGGAGTTGAGCTCCTTGAGGCGCACCCCTTCCCGGGCGTTCATGCCAGCTCGCCTGCAGCGAGCTTTTCCACAATTGGCACATCCGCGGCCAAAAAAGGCAGGCTTGTTGCTTCCGACGGCAACAGCCAGGCCAGGGTTTGCTTGTCCAGGGCGGCCGGCTCGCCGGAAAAGGCGTTGACCATAAAGACGTGCAGGGTGATTTTGAATTCCGGATAAGCATGCTCCAGGCGCAGGGCCGGGTAAAAGTCATCAGGCGTAATGTTCAGCTCTTCTCTGAGCTCGCGTTTAAGGGCGGCTTCCGGGGTTTCACCCGCCTCCAGTTTACCGCCGGGAAATTCCCACTGCCCGCCGTAGGGTCCGTCCACAGGCCGCCGCGCGGCCAAAAAACAGGCGCCCTGCCGGATAACGGCCGCCGCCACCACAATGCGCCGCTGTTCGTTCATCAGTTATCCTCCGGGTCAGCTAAAGCGGCTTTGCGGGATTCAAAGACCTGGAGCTCTTGCTCCAAGCCTTCCATTTCAACCATAAGCTCATTCATGCGCTCTTCCAGGACGTGAAAGCGTTTGGTCAACTCCACCACCTGCTCGGCGCGTTCATACACGGCCGGGTTCGCCATTTGGGCTTGCACAGCATCATGCTCGGCGGCCGCGTCTTCCAGTTCTTTTTCCTTGCGGGCGTAAGTCTCCTGTATGGGCTTAAACTCGCGGTACAGGGCATTGCGCTGTTCAGCCCGCTCGCGCTTGAGTCTGCGCAGCTCTTCACGGGAAAGGCCGCTGTCCGCGTTTTTGACGGGTTGGGCCTTCGCGGGGGCGACTTTGGCTGTTGGAGTTTTTTCCGGAGCCACGCTGCTTGCAGGGCTCGCGACGTCTTCTGCGTTGCCGGCTTTGCGCGCCGCCAGATATTCTTCATAGCCGCCGGTGTAAATTTTCAAGCCCGTGGGCGTGAACTCCCAAATTTCATCAGCCACTTCCGAAAGCAGGTGCCGGTCATGAGCGACCATGAGCACTGTGCCCGGAAAGCTTTCCAAGGCTTCAATCAGAGCTTCGCGGCTTTCCAGGTCCAGGTGGTTGGTGGGCTCGTCCAGCACCAGGAAGTTGCAGCGCCGCAGGAAAAGCACGGCCATGACCAGGCGGCTTTTTTCCCCGCCGGACAGGGTGCCCACCTTGCGCTCAAAAAAGGTCTGGCCCAATAAAAACAGCCCCAGAACGCTCATGAGCTCTTCTTCTGTGGTGCGCGGGTCGGATAAACGGCGGATTTCGGCCAGCACCGTATTGTCCATGTGCAGAATTTCCAGCTGATGCTGGCTGAAATAGCCTATTTTGGACATAGGCCCGAGGTGCAGGGCGCCCTGCGCGGGTTCCCGCTCACCCACCATAACGCGCAGCAGGGTGGTTTTGCCGCAGCCGTTGGCGCCCACCAGGGCGATGTTCTGACCGCTGTAAATATGGAAATTAAACCCGGAAAACTGCACTTTGCCGTCAGGAAAGGCATAGCCCAGATTCTCTGCCGAGCAGACCAGACGGTCCGAGCGCTCGGGTTCGGGCCAGCGAAAAGCCAGTTCGCGGCGCTTGGCTTCCGGCCGAAAGTTTTCCAGCTCTTTTTCAATGCGTCTGGCCATTTTCTGGCGGGAGGCCGCCTGGCGCGCTTTGTTGGGCTTGGCGCGGAAGCGGCGCACAAAATCCATTTTACGCTCCAGATCTTCGGCCAGAAGTTTGGCTTCCCGCTCCTTTTGACCCTCCAGCTCTTCCTGAAGTTCCACAAAGCGGCTGAAACTGCCGCGTTTAAACAAAGGCGACGCGCCGCCTAAAAAGAGCACGTGGGTGCCCACTTTGTCCATGAACACGCGGTCGTGGGCCACAAAAACCAGCACGCCTTCATAGTTGAGCAGCCAGTTTTCCAGCCACTCCACAGCGTCCAGATCCAGGTGGTTGGTGGGTTCGTCCAGCAGCAAAACGTCGGCCCCGGCCGTGAGCACGCGGGCGAGCTTCGCCCGTTCCCGCCAGCCGCCGGAGAGCTGCCCCAAGCTGCGGGAAAGTTTGCGCTCCTGAAAGCCGAGGCCCGAGAGCACGGCTCTGGCGCGATGCTCGGGGTTGTAGCCGTAGCGGTGTTCCCAGTCGGCCTGTTTTTTGGCCAGAGCCTCCAGGGCCGCAACGTCATTTCGCGCCCCGGCCGCTTCCCATTCCGCCCAAAAGGCGTCCCAATCGGGCAAAACTTCCATAACCCAGTCCAGGAGGTTGCGCTGCAAAATATCTTCGCTGAGCTCCTGAACCACATAGCCGATGCGCGCTCCGGCCGGATAAATGACTCGGCCGCCGTCCGGCTGCTCTTCGCCGTCGAGCAGGCGCAAGAGGGTGGTTTTGCCCGTGCCGTTGGGACCGCACACGCACAAACGCGTGCCGTCGGGTATCTCCAGGGAGAAGTCCGAGACAATGGTCTTGGCCCCGAAGGATTTGCTCAGATTTTGAATGGCTATGCTCATAAATGTTTATAATCCGGAAGTGTCCGGCTAAACCTCATGGGTGGTAAAATCGTCAAAAGCCACGTGCTCCGCCGCGGCGGTGTCCTCTTGCCCGGCGGCGGCGAGGCGCGCCTCGCGGGCGGCTTCCTGCTTGCGCTCACGAGTGCCCAAGGGACGAAGGGCATTCCATTCGGCGCATTGCTCTTGTTTGAGGGCAAAGATCAAAAAACCGGTGTGCGCGATCATGCGGTCTTCAGGCCGCAAGCGGTCGGCCACGGGCTTCCAGCGCCGGATCATGATCTCCAGCACTTCGGGCTCGTCAATGGGCCGGGTTTCAAAGGCGCGCAGGAGCATGGAGAGCTGGTCCACAGTGGGCACCAGAAACGCCAGTTGGCCGCCGGGCTTGAGCGCGGCGAGGGCCTGGTCCAGATACTCCCATGGGGTGCGCACGTCCAGAAACAGCGCGTCCACGTCTTTTTCCAAAAAACCTTCCGCGATATCCCGGTTATGCTGGGTGACGTTGCGCCCCAGCCCCGCCCAGATCAGATTTTTGCGACATAAGTCAAAGAATTCCGACCTGGCTTCATAGGTGTAGACCTGCCCCTGCTCGCCGGAAAACCAGGACAGGGCCAGGGTGAGGCTGCCCGAACCCGAGCCTGCTTCAATGATGCGCCGGCCGTTGCCCGCGCCCAGACGCAGGCAGAGGTAGCTGATGTCCTTGGGGTAAATGATCTGGGTCTGGCGTTTGACGCCCTTGACCAGGTCGTGCAGGCCCGGCCGTAAAATTTTATAGGGCAGGCCCTGGCGGGTGCGGACCACCCCGCCGTATCCGGCGGCGAGCACGTCTGTCCAAGGCAGGGTTCCGTCATTGTTGTGCAGCTCTTCGCCGGCCGTTACCCGGCGCAGGTAGCGTTTGCCCTTGGGGTTGACCAGGATGACCAGATCTCCGTCTTTAAGCATGGTTTTTTCCTCCGGCTATGGCCTATAATCAGGCGGCGCGCCTGTCAAGCGGGATACGCGGCCAAAAGGTCGGCATAAATGCCCCTGGCGCGGTCGTTTTCCGGAAAGTTTTCCAACTCCTGCCGCAGCAAGGCAAGAGCCGCGGGCATATCTCCCTGCACAGCTCGGGCGAGGCACCCGCAAAAGGCGTGCTCAAAGCTGTCGGCCGTGAGTTTTTCCCGCATTTCAGCCAGGGCGGTCACCTCTGCCGCGTCTCCTCGGCAGAAAGATTCCCACATGGCTGCGGTAAGGTCTTTGTCCAGTCCGGCGCAGGCCGCCTGCACAAGTCCCTGGTCTCCGGCCGTGGTGAATTGTTTGGCCTCGCGCACTAAATTTTCCCGCGCCGCCGCATCAAAGCTCTGCGGCCGCAGGGCGCGCTCAATGCGCCGGTCCATGGCCCGGGCCCGCACCGCTGTGCTGAAATCGCGTAAACAGCGTGCCCGGCCGCGTTCGGCCACGGCTTGGCGTTCCGCGTCATTTTGCAGGTAATGGCGGATTTTTTCCAGCATCTCCCCGGCTGAAGCAAAGGTCGCCAGCTCATCTTCCTGAAAAAAGGCCCGCAAGGAGGGATGATTTTCGGCCAACAGCAAAGCGCCCAGGCCAGAGGCCTCCATATGCCGCAGATTGGGCGCCTCGCCTTGCGCGTAATCGGCCACGGCATTGACCACTAGGCGCGATGCGGCCAGCAGGGCATACATGCGCTTGCCCCAAACCGCGCCCCGGTTGAGCGCGGCCACACCGGGCGACAGCTCTTCGTGATTTAGCGCGTTCAGGCATAAAACCCGGGAAAGCTCGCGCTCATCAGCGCTTAAGGCTTCGCGGGCCAGAGTTTCCAAGAAGGCATTGCGGCGCGAATATTCCGGACTCCAGGTTCCGCAAAAAGCCACATCCACCCTGCGCGCTTCGTGCTCGGGCAACGGATCCGGTCCGGCCCGAAACCCGGCAAAGGCGTAGTCGGACGCTGCGGCGCCGCAGGCGGTTGCCGCAGCCCGGCAGGAACGCAGCGGCGAGAGAATGAGGTCGTAGCCGGTCCAGTCCGTATCTGCAAACAAGGGCGCGTAATGCCAGCCGAAGACCAGGCGGGAGCGCTTGGGAAGACGGCTTAAGAAGCGGCCGCCAAAGAACGGGCAATTTATGAGGTACAAAATATCCGGCTCAAACCGGTCGATTTGCTCAATGACCAGATCCGCATAGTCGGACGGGGGCGGAAAATTGTTTTCCGCTGCCCAGGCAGCCTGCAGGTTAAGATTGTTGGCGATGACGGTTTCGGCCGTGTAGCCCAGCGCGCGCATGTCCTCGGCCAGATGAAGTCCCGCATTCACGCCGTCGGCCGTAAAAGCGGCCTTTTGCTCCGCATAGGGCGCCTGGGCGAGGCCCGGGTGCAGCCGATAATACCAGTACATATATTTGCCGGGAAAACTCGTCACTTCCAAAAAACGCATCAACACCCTCGAATAAAAATTTTAGACCAGAAAGGCGTCTGTTTGTAGTAAATTGCGCTTGAGCCTTTAGCTTAACAGCGAGCAAAGCTAGCCTGCATAAAGCTTAGCCGGCGTTGTTCCGCCTCGCTTCGCACCGCCAAAGAATTTTGTCTAATAAAAATTTTAAAGTTAAAATGCTCTAGAACAGGCCGGGCGGAATTGCAAGACCGGGAGGTCGGGCGAAAAACAGGGGCGGCCAACAGGCCGCCCCTGTTCTATATTTTTGTTTGGCAAGGATTGCCGATTATTTCTTTAAGGCCTTGTGGCAGAACCACCAGTCAAAGCCTTCATGTTCTTCCATACGTTTTTGGGCGTCTTCCACGCAGCAGGGCGGGGGCACAATGACCCGGTCGCCGATAAGTTCGTTATTGGGCCAGTTGGCCGACATGGCGCCCTGCTCGTCAGAGGTTTGCAGGGCTTTGACGATGCGCAGTATTTCGTCGATATTGCGGCCCACTTCCTGCGGGTAGTAAAGCATCAGGCGCATAATGCCCTTGGGGTCGACCACAAAAACCACGCGAACGGTATTGGTGCCTTTGCCGGGGTGCAGCATGCCCAGCTTGAGCGCCAGAGACTCCGTGCCGGCAATGACCGGAAAGGAAATGGCCACGTCCAGCTTCTCCTTGATCCATTCAATCCACTTAATGTGGGCGAAAACCTGGTCAATGGATAGGCCGATGAGCTTGCAGTTTAGAGCGTCAAAATCCTTGATTCTTTTTTGAAAAGCCACAAATTCCGTGGTGCACACCGGGGTGAAGTCCGCCGGGTGGCTGAAAAGCACAAACCAGGAGCCTTTGAAAGCATCGGGCAGGGTCATTTTGCCGGCCGTGGTCATCACTTCCACTTCCGGAAATTTATCTCCGAGCAGGGGCAGACTTGGCTTCATTTCAGTATCCATATAAACCTCCTAAGTTATTGCGCGGGGCGCAGTAGTAATAATTTTTAGTCTCGGGCCAGAACTTGAGGCCTTTTGCTTGCTAATAGTAATAATTATTGTTATCATAATCTTAGAAAATAAAGCAAGCATTTTTTATAGTATAATTTCTGCCGGGGAGATGTCATCGGCAGAGCAGACATTTGGAGGAAATATGTACTTTCAGCAGATCACCACGCCCGGGTTGGGATGTTTTTCTTACATAATCGGTTGTCCGCGCGCCGGAGTCATGGCCGTGGCGGATCCCAGACGGGATATCGACGTCTACCTTGCAGTGGCCAAAGAACGGGGCATGCGCATTACCCATATTTTCGACACCCACGTGCATGCCGATCACATCAGCGGGGCCAGGGAGCTCAGCCGGGCCGGCGGGGCGGATATTTACCTGCACGAGAGCGCGCCTGTGGAGTATGAAGTCAAAAAGGTCAAGGACGGCGACCAGTTCAAGCTGGGGAACGCGGTTTTACGCGTGCTGCATACGCCGGGGCACACGCCCAACTCCATCTCTCTTTTAGTCACCGACCTTGCCCGCTCGGAGCAGCCGGCCATGATTTTAACCGGAGATCTTTTGTTCGTCGGCGATACCGGACGGCCCGATCTGCCTGGAGAGAAAATTCTAGATGAACAGATCTGCAATTTATATGACAGCTTGCACACCATCTTGGGCAGCCTGCCGGATTTTTTGGAAGTTTATCCCGCGCATGGGCAGGGCTCATTGTGCGGCGGAGGCATGAGCGCCAAACCCAGCAGCACGCTGGGCTACGAGCGCATCGCCAACCCGCGTATGCGCCTGAAAGACTTTGCCGAGTTCAGGGCGGATATTTTGGGTAATTTGCCCATGCGGCCGCAGAGTTTTTCGCACATTATCGCAACCAATATAAAAGGCGCGCCGCTGCTTGCGGATAAGGGGGCGCAGTTTAATGCGCTGGCTCCCGGGCAGGTGGAGGAACTGCAGGCGGAAGGGGCTGTGATCTTGGATTTGCGCAGCGCCTTGAGCTTCGCCTCAGCGCACATTCCCGGCGCCGTCAATGTGGATGCCGCACAGCCGCCTTCCATCAATTGGATAGGTACTGTGATCGCTCCCGGCAAGCCTCTGGTTCTGGTGTTGCGGGACGATGATGAATATTCGGGTCGGCTTACGGAATTGCGGCGCATTGGTTATGATGATGTGCGCGGCTACCTTAAAGGGGGCATGGGAGCCTGGCTGGCGGCAGGTAAAGATACGGGCT
Organism: uncultured Desulfovibrionaceae bacterium; assembly: GCA_965364745.1. Taxonomy (GTDB): domain Bacteria; phylum Desulfobacterota; class Desulfovibrionia; order Desulfovibrionales; family Desulfovibrionaceae; genus JAVBRZ01. Next base: position 14,087 of record CBDTYX010000012.1, read on the forward strand.
CCGTGGTCCATGTGCCGGCCTGCGCGCTTAAGGAGCGCCTGGCTGAACCCGAACCGGCCGTAATCATTGATGTGCGCGGCCCGGAAGAATACGCGCAGGGGCATCTGGAGGGGGCCGTGCATATGCCGTTTGACGAAATTTTAAAAGGCCGCTGCTGCGTTTCAGATCCGGACGTTGAGCGCATAGTGGTCTGCCAAAGCGGATATCGGGCGGCCATTGCCGCCAGCCTGCTGTTGGCGTTCGGTTGCCGCAAGGTCAGCGTGGCGGCCGGCGGCCTGAACGCGGTAAATAAATGCCGCGAGCAGCCGAACACTTAGGCTGCGCTTCGGTATTTTAACGTTCGGACGGGGACTCTCCAGGCTGTGAATACAACAGCCTGTCCCCGTTGGCGTCGCTTTTCAGGCCCAGGCGAGCCTGTATGGCGGCGATGTCCATATTTTCCAAAAGGGTAATCAAATTCCCCCACACAGCATGGTAGCCGTAGCCGCCTTCCAGCATTTCTTTAATGGCGGCTTCTCTAGACCAACCTTGCACGACCATGCGGTAAGCGGCCAGAAGAGTCCCGGTGCGGTCCGCCCCGTGCCGGCAATGCACCAGCACAGGCCCGTCAGCTTGTAAAATTATCCGCAAGCCTTCCAGAATATTGTCTTCATTCATGGCCCAAGTGTTGATTTTGATGCGGGTGAGGTTCAGATTTGTGCCCTGGGCGAGATCTTCATCGCTGTGCAGGCCGCGTAAATTGAGCACGGTTTTGATGCCCAGCTTTTCGGCGTTGCGCATGCCTTCGGCGCTGGGCTGGGCGGAGCGGTACAAATTATCCGTAACTTTATGCAGGTTGGGCAGACCGACTGCGACCATGGGCGCAGCCCAAGCCGGGTCGCGGCCTTCAGCCGCGACTGTCGCGTTTAAGGCCGGACAGGCCCAGATCGCGGCCGTCAGCAGGATGGCGCCGAAAAGACGGCGGGTGAATAGGGAAAGAGATACGCGCACGATGTCGCAACTCCTTAGTTTTAAAGGTTGTGGGCAGGGCCGCGATAGACTTTAGTCAGGACGAGCGGATCTGGCAAGTTTGCATCGTCGAGGGGCTTTTGCCTGAATGGCGCGAGAAATTTATTTATGCCAAATCTCAGATATATCCCTGTTTTTGCAAAATTATTCTTCAGACATCTTGAGTATATTTCCTGTAAAAACATTATGTTTTATCTATACAAAGATTCTTACCAGTTATTTATTATAGCCATTATCTTGCTGGTCATTACGTGTTGCTGTTACCGCAGTTTATGGTCATGTTGCAAGCAACAAAACAATACTTTGTCGGTGCCTTACGACAAGCCGGGGCGGTAGCGCCCGTGAGGAGAAGAGCATGAGATTTAAAAATATAACTATTGGTATTCCCAGGGAAATTATGCATGGGGAGCGGCGAGTGGCCGCAACTCCTGAAACTGTGACCAAAATGATCCAGGAAGGCGGACGCGTGCTGGTAGAAAAAGGGGCGGGCTTAGGCTCCTTTTTCAGCGATGAGCAATTTGCGGCTGCCGGCGCGGAACTGACCGACGACGTGCGCAAAATTTTTGCGGAATCAGATGTGATCCTTAAAGTTAAGGAGCCTCTGTTTAACGATGCCCTTGGGCAGCACGAAGCGGATATGTTTCGGGACGGCCAGCATTTTATCGCCTTCCTGCACCCGGCCGCGCCCGTGAATCATGAGGTGGTCAAGAAACTGGCCGCTTCCGGAGCGATCAGCCTGACTTTGGACGGCATTCCTCGTATTTCTAGGGCCCAGGGCATGGACGCCTTAACCTCCATGAGTACGGTGGCCGGTTACAAAAGCGTGCTTATGGCCGCTGATCGTTTGCCTAAATTCCTGCCCATGGTCGGCACGGCCGTGGGCGCCATCAAGCCGTCCCACGTGGTGGTCATCGGCACCGGGGTGGCGGGTTTGCAGGCGGTGGCCACGGCCAAACGCCTGGGCGCCCAGGTTACGGCTGTGGATATTCGGCCCGACGCGCGCGAGCAGGCCCAGTCCGTGGGCGCCAAAATTCTCGATCCCGGCATTCCGGATTCCGAAGCCGTGGGCGAAGGCGGCTATGCCAAGCGCTTGTCCGAAGAATGGCTGGCCACTGAGCGCGCCAATATCAAAGACCTAGTGGCTTCGGCCGACATTCTCATTCTGGCCGCGCTTATTCCCGGCAAGCTGGCGCCCATCCTGGTTACCGAAGAAATGGTCAAGTCCATGCAGCCGGGCTCGTGCATAGTGGATATTTCCATCGACCAGGGCGGCAACTGCGCCTTGACCGAAGCCGGCGAAGTGGTGATGAGGCACGGCATCAATATCGACGGCACCAAGAATATCCCGGGCATGGTGCCCACCAGCTCCACCTGGATGTTCGCCCACAACATTTATAATCTCCTGGCCTTGCTCTGCGTGGACGGCAAAATCAGCCTGGATATGAACGATCCGATTATCGCCTCCATCCTGACCACTAAAGACAAGCAGATTGTCCATGCCGGGGCTTTGGAAGCCATGGGCGGATGATCTCTCATCACCTCTGTGCGCCGCGTAGTGTGCGGCGCGGCGCACAGCTTTCGGAGCATTTTAATATTGAGATATATTGAGGAAAAATGCTCCTGCGTTGCATCGCAAAGCTGCGCACCGTCCGCGAGATTGCCGCAGAGCGGCTTTGCCGCCCGTGTTAAACAGCCGGGCGACAATCTCAAAGCGAAAATGCTGTATTTTAATTACCGGAGGCATTAACCATGACCGCCTTTTTTTTGATCGCCGTTTTTATGGTGGCCACGGGGCTTGGCTATAAAGTCATCAGCAACGTGCCCAGTT
>CBDTYX010000013.1:0-16374 GCA_965364745.1 uncultured Desulfovibrionaceae bacterium
ACTTCGAGCATGGACGAGCGCATGAAGCGCGAGAGCCCGGCCAACGAGCCGAACGTATAAATGAAAATGGGCAGGGCCAGGTGGCGGGCCAGATCGACGGTCTTGCCCCAAAACGAGAGCCTGGCGAAATCCATGGAGGTCAGGCCGGAAATGGGCAATACGGCCCAGTGGATGCCGAAGAGCAGCATGAGCAGCAAGGCCAGCCAGAATCCGGGCACGGCAAAGCCGATGAACACCAAGACCGTGGCCGCCCGGTCGAACAAGCCGCCCTGCCAGTAGGCCGACAGGAGCCCGATGGGGATGGCGATGCACAGCGTCAGAAAAAGCGACGCGATGTTCATGGAGAAGGTCAGGGGCAGCCGTTCGCGGATCTTGTCCCAGACGGGCCGATGGTCGCCGGACAGGGATTGGCCGAAGTCGAACCGGACGAGCTTGCCGAGCCAGTCGACGTACTGGACGGCCAGGGGCCGGTCGAGTCCGTAGAGTTTCTGGAGCCGGGCGCGGGTTTCGGCCGTGGCCAAGGGATTGAGGGTGGTCTGCATATCCGTGGGCGAGCCCGGAGCCAGATGAATGACGGCGAAGCTGATCAGCGTGATACCGAGGAAGATGCCGGCGACCCAAAGGGATTTGAGGGCGAGGCGTTTGGCCAGATCGAGCACGGTTGGCGGACTCCTTGGGGTGCGAAAACGCGCGTCCTGTCTGGGGCGTTTTGTACGGGAAACGGGGTTGGAAGAAAAGGGCGAGAAAAAAAGTGAGTGGTCTGGGAAAAACCGCTTGACTTTCCCGGGGTCTCGCGTAGATTCGCTTCTCGCTGCGGGGCTGTAGCTCAGTTGGGAGAGCGCTTGAATGGCATTCAAGAGGTCGTGGGTTCAATTCCCTCCAGCTCCACCAGTAAATTTTAAAGGGATTTAGATAAAACTAAGTCCCTTTTTTCATGCCTGGAATCCGTTATGGCTAACGCCTGGCAGGCTTTTGAAGCGAACGCCGCCACTCGCGCTTGGTGCAAGACTCCACAATGCGTCCGCCGGCAGGCGGGCAAAAACTCGAAGAGTTCTTCATTAATGGCTGTCTGACCCGGCGGGGCAGAAAATGGTCATGACTTGCGCAGTCGGGGATGGCGCTTGCCGGCCGCTAAGCCGTTTGATATTTGCGCTCTTGCCTGCAAAAGGCCTCTACAGCGGCAAAACCTGCTTGCTGTGCTTCTCGTTAATTACAAGCGCGCAAGCCTCGTACAAGGCAAACCCGCCACAGAGGATGCCTTCAAATCCGGCCAAAGTGTGGATGGCCTGGCTGCCGGTAAAGTTGGCCACAGCGAGCAGGAAAAAAAGAATGGTCAGCGAGCCGAAGACCAGCTTGCCGATGGTCGCGCCCTTGAGCGCACCGCAAAAAAGGGCGAATGTGAAAAGACCCCATAAAGCGAGATACCAGCCCATGGAAACGGCGTCGGCCTTCGGCAGCCCAGCATGCGGCATAGCCCAGATAAAAACCAGGGAAAGCCAGAAAGAACCGTAGGAGACAAAGGCCACGGTCCCAAAAGAATTGCCTCGCCTGAACTCCATAACGCCGGCGATAAGCTGGGCAAGACCGCCGTAAAAAACGCCCATGCCCATGATCATGACGTTGAGTTCATAAAACCCGGCATTGTGAAGGTTAAGAAGAATTGTGGTAAGAGCGAATCCGGCCAGCCCCAACGGGGCAGGGTTGGCGGCCGGAGTTGGAGGCGCGTCAGACATGGCAATTTCTCCTGTTTTACTTGTTTCGAGGACGGTATAAACCTTAAATAGCAATATAATACTTAAATGAATATATATGGAATGTCATCAGATAATTCCGGCCCCAATCCTTTTGGCGGATTTTTCTAAGTTCTTTTTTCATGTCCAAAATTCGGCAAAAGGATTGGGGCGGCGCCATTTAACGATATTTTGCATATATTCTTTTTCAAATAGATATGATGAATGAGGCAGGGGCAGGACAAAAAATCCGTACACTTTTGTTTAGCGATGTATAGGCCGGGAGGTCTTGAATGCGGCACATTTTTTGTAAAGCGTGCATTTTGCTGTTACTTATGACCGTTGTTTTCGCATACGGCTTGTTGTGCGCCGCTTCTGCCCGCGAGACCGGCAACGCGCCGGAAGATCCCTGCAAATCCGAGCTGCAGGGCGTGCTGGACGAGAACGGATATGAGCTTGAATTGTGTTACTCCCAATTTGATTTTGACAATTACGCATACCGCTTCAGCTTGCCGGAAAAACGCATCGGCCACCCTTACCCGATGGCGGGCATGGCCCACGGCGTGGTCTTTCCGCTCGGACCCCTGCGCAAAGAAGAGGAACAGCGGCAGGTGCTCGTCTGGGCCTATTACGACACGGCTGAAGATGAGGACATGAATCCTGTGCCGCTGGAAAAGCAATTGCAAAAGCGTTTGGCCTCCTTTGCCGCCCAAAGGACGGAGGCCCTGGATCGGGCCGTGTTCTCTCAAAAACGGCAAGATGTCGCGGATTTTTTTTGTTACTCCACATCTGCCGGAGGGCTGTTCAGCCGCGAGTGCCTCGGGTCTTTTGCGGGAGTGGTTTATGAATTCAGCCTGCTGAGCACCGCGGAGCACGCCGAGGAAGATCAGCGCTATTTTGAAGAAGTGTTCAAGACATTCGCCGTCACATATATTTCGGAAGGCGCCCCTTAAAACATATCTCTGCGCCCTTGGCGCAAGTCTTGCCGGCTTAATCGCTTTAAGCTTACACTGACGGCAAATCGCAAACGAACCGATTCGCTCCGACTGCTCTTGACATGCAAAATTCTTTGCGGCAAAGTTCCCCTCATGACTTCTTTAATCGCTCAATCTTCTGAATTCCGCTGTTTCGGCTTCCGCGCCCAGGCTTTGGCGTGGCGCCGGCGTGTGTTTTTGGGCCGGCTGAGCGATTGGCCGCGGTTTGCGCGCGCCTGATGTAATTAGCATTTTTCGTTTTAAGCCAAGAGCCCGTGCCTGATCCGCACGGGCTTTTTTTATTTTGCGTCGCCCTGGACGTTTTGCGCGGCGCGGCAACAAAAGGAGCAAGATCATGGATTTCAAGCAGTGTCTGGAAAAGCTGGAAGCGGCGGGGCGGCTGGCGCACGTGCGCAGCGAGGTGGACCTCAAGTACGAGCTGGCCGGGGTGGCTCGTAAGTTTGAGGGCAAACAGGTGGTGGTTTTCGACAAAATTAAGGGGCACGGGATGCCGTTGGCTATGGGCCTGTGGTGGAACCGGGACAACCTGGCCCACCTGTTTGGCGTTACGGCGGCCGAGTTGCCCGGGCTGTTCGCCAAAGCGGTTAAAAGCCTGCATGCCGCGCCTGTGCCGCCGATGGTTGTAGAAGATGCCCCGGGCCGGGAAGTGGTCATGCCCGCGCCGGATCTTACGCGCATTCCGGTGCCTACTCTGGCCCTTAAAGACGGGGGTCCGTATTTCGACAATTGCGTGGTCATCGCCAAAGACCCGGATACCGGTGTGCGCAACGCCTCGGTGCACCGTCTCATGGTTTCCGGCCCGGACCGCCTGGGCCTGCTCATGGATGTCGGGCGGCATTTGCGCAATTATTACGAACGGGCCGAAGCCAGGGGCGAGCCTCTGGAGATCACCATCAACAACGGCGTGCACCCGGCCTATTACGTGGCGGCCATCACTCCCAGCGCCGCCGCGCCCATTGACGTGGACGAACTGGCCGTGGCCTCGGCCCTGCTGGGCGAACCGGCTCGCCTGTGTCCGGGCCTGACTGTGGGGGTGGAGGGCATTGCCGACGCCGAACTGATCATTGAGGGCGAAATCTTGCCGAATGTGCGCGAACCGGAGGGGCCTTTTGCCGAAGTTACCGGCTATTACGCCCTGCGGGACGACCGCTGGGTGGTGCGGGTAAAATCCGTTTCCCATCGCGCCGCGCCGGTCATCCACAGCCTGCTGCCCGGCCGGGAAGTTTGGAATTCCGTGGGGCTGAATGTGGAGGCCAATATCTTCGATACCGTGTCCCGGCAGGTTCCGGGCTTGAAAAACGTGCACCTGACCCACGGCAGCAGCACCTATCACGCGATCCTTCAAATCGATCCGCCGCACAACGGCATGGCCAAAAACGCGATTATGGCCGCGTTCGCCTCCTTTTATTTTCTGAAAATGGTCACCGCGGTCAATTCCGATGTGGACATCTTTGACCCGGAAGAGGTGGAGCGCGCCCTGGCCACGCGCTGCCGCCCGGACGAGGATATTATCATTGTTCCCAAATGCTTCGGGCATGAACTTAACCCGTCCACGGACGACGGGCTGGGGGCAAAAATCGGTTTTGACTGCACTTATCCGACGCCTAAAGCGCCGAAGTTTGAAAAAGTGAGCTTTTTGGATGTGGATTTGCGCCAATACGACATTACAGGAAGGGACATATGAAAATAATTGTGGGCATATCCGGGGCCAGCGGCGTGGCGATGGGTTTGAGCCTGTTGCGCGCCCTGCGGGCTCAGCCGGATTGTGAAACCCATCTGGTCATGACTCGGGGGGCAAAAATCGCCTGGGAGGCGGAAAGCTCGCTGCCCCTTTATGATTTGGCCCAGGCGGCCGATTACAGCCACGACGACGAGGATATCGCGGCAAGCATCGCCAGCGGCTCTTTTGTCACTGCGGGTCTGGTGGTTTTGCCCTGCAGCATGAAGACGCTGTCCGCGGTGGCCAACGGCTATGCGGCCGGGCTGCTGACCAGAGCCGCGGACGTCTGTCTTAAGGAAGGCCGTAAAGTGGTGCTCTGCCCCCGTGAAATGCCTTTGGGCAAAATACACTTGAAAAACATGCTGCAGGCGGCTGAGCTGGGCTGCGTCATTTTGCCGCCCATGCTCACGTTTTATAATAACTCCAACACTTTGGAGGAACAGGTGGACCATGTGCTCGGCAAGATCCTTATGCACTTCGGCCTTGCGCACAGCCCTTTTCGCCCCTGGCAGGGGGGCGGCCGTGCATAGCTTCCGCGTGGCCGCCGGAAAAGGCGCGTATCGGGTCGAGGTTTTGTGCGCCCTTCTCGGCGGAGATATCTGCCTGTGCATCGGCGGCGGGGCGCAGCCGCACATCGGCGCGGCCGCCCTGGCCGTGCCCAGGGAAAGCCTGCGCGGATCTGGCGAGCTTTCGGCTTCAGCCAGCGTGCTCTGCGTCACCGGGCACAAGGAAGATGAACTGGCCCGGGAAACCGCCCTATGCTTCGCAGCCAGGCTGGGAGTCCGCGTGCTGGTTTCCGCCGGGCTGCACATTGATCGGGCCGGAAAAGAGGACATTGAGCAGCTTCTGGATAACTGCCGCGACGCGCTTGATCTGGCGCTGGAAAGGCTGGAGGCCGGCCGAGCGATCATTCCGGCCGGGATTGATCCAGGCGGATGAGACGGGTTAGTTTCGGCGCCAGACTTTGGGTTTCCAAAATCCAGGCCGTCAGATTGAACCAGCCGGCGCAGCGGTCCAGGACAATGGAATCGCTGCTGGCTACATTTTCCAAGCCGACCAGTTCCGCGTCGGGGTTATGCGCCAGTTCCACCCGGAGAGGCATGGGCCAAGATTGCTCGTTGATCTTGGTTTTCAGCCTGCCGGAGTTGGAAACAGGCGCATCCAGAAAAATCACAACCTCTGACGCGCCCAGACCGGTCACAGCTTCGCGCAGCAGAGCTATGGCGGTTTCGGTCTGCGGAATGGGCTTATAAGAGCCGCGCAACTCGGCCAGGTCACGGATGGCGCCGTCTTGAGCCACAAAAAGCATGCCGTCGGACAAGGCCACCTCTAGGGTAATGATCAGATTGAGCCCGTCAATGTATACCGGGCGGCCGGCGATGTCTTCCGGGCCCAGTATTTTGCTCCGCCTCTGCGCCAGCGCTTTGCCGGAGGATGTACAGCGCATCAGGGCCAGCCGTTGCCGCGCGGTAAGTTGGTGGCGCCCGCCCACAAAAGGCACAGCGCTTTGCATGGAATAGCCCCGGTCCAGCAGAAATTGCAGTTCGCATTGCGCGTCCATAAGTTTTTTCACTTCGGAAGTTGAAAAATTCTGGTCGTCTCCGGCCGACAGGCCTCTGCTTCGCGGGTGCGGCATAGTGGTTCTCCCAAAGCCGGCATAGTTTCAAATGCTGACCGGAGTCACGACGGAGACGTGCTTCTTGCTGGAGTCAGAGCGCGGCTTGAATATATGACTTATGCATATGTTTAAAAGTTCAAGTTCAGCGACATGCAGGCTCAATGGCGGCGCGGTAAAAATTTTTCAAGCTGCTGGAAGATTTCGTTTTTATCAATGGGTTTGCCCACATGCCCGTTCATGCCTGCAGCCAGACATTTTTCAATATCTTGGCGAAAAACGTTGGCCGTGGCGGCAATGATCGGAATTGTCGCAGCCTTTGGCGTGTCCAGGGCGCGGATGCGCCGTGTCGCTTCATAGCCGTCCATTTCCGGCATATGGATGTCCATAAGGATGGCATCGTAAGCATCCGGGTTGTCAGAAAACATTTTAAAGGCTTTGGCCCCGTCTTCCGCACATGCGATTTCCAACCCGGAGGGCTCCAGCAGGGCTTGCGCAATTTCTCGGTTAATGTCCACGTCTTCCGCCAGCAAAATGCGGTAGCCTTTAAAGCAAAAATCCCGGGCGGCTTTGGGAGTATCGCGCGGCGCTGCGGAGGCCTCCGGCGACAGGCAGGAATTCAGGCAGTTGATCAGGGAGGTGGGGAAAATGGGTTTCTGGATAAACTTGTTTACTCCGGCGGCTTCGGCGTCGCCTTCAACCAGGGCCCACTCAGTGGCGGAAACCATAAACACAACCGTATTCGCGGCTTCGGCGGTTTTTATCCTGCCGGCCAGCTCCAGCACGTTCATGTCTGCCTTGGCCCAGTCAATAAAGGTAATATTGTAGTTCTTTTGAGCCAGGAGATTGCGGGCCTCCGCGGTGTCGGCCGCAACATCGCAGGCAAACTTGAGAGATCCGGCGATATCGGTAAAACATTCCCGCACCCGGGGCGAAGGGTCCACAACCAGCACACGGAAATCATGTCTGCCTACATCCGGCGAAATGGCGGCGGGACGCGCTCGCGGGCTTTGCTTTACCCGAATAGTGAAAATAAAGCTCGAGCCTTTGCCCACTTCAGAATCTATCCATACCCGGCCGTCCATTTGTTCAATAATCCGCTTGGAAATGGCGAGCCCCAGGCCGGTTCCGCCAAAGCGCCTGGAGATGCTGTTATCGGCCTGCTCAAATGAACGAAACAGCTTTTCCTGCTGCTGTTCTGAAATACCGATGCCTGTGTCCGTGACGTTGATGAGCAGTTCGCAATATTCACCGTCCTCTGCGTTTTTTTGGGCGGCGAAAGAAATGGCGCCGCCTTCCGGCGTAAACTTTACGGCATTGGAAATAAGATTGGTGAACACCTGGGCCAGGCGCTGCTCGTCGGAATAAATGAACGCGGGTATGTTATCGGCCAGGTGCACGGTGAAGGTCTGCTTTTTTTCATCAATGCGAAAGGCCAACACATTGGTGACCTTGAGCAGCATTTCTTCAAAGTTGAACTCGCTGTAAGAAAGTTCAAACTTGTCGGCCTCAATTTTCGACATATCCAGAATATCGCTGACCACGCCCAAAAGATGTGAGGAGGCGTCTTCTATTTTATCCAGGCAGTAGTTTTTTTTATCTATGTCGTCAGTGGCTTTGGCGATGCTGGTCATGCCGGTGATGGCGTTCATGGGCGTTCTGATTTCATGGGACATGTTGGCCAGAAAATCGGATTTGGCGCGGCTGGCTTTTTCCGCCTGCTCCTTTGCCAAAATGACGTCGGTCACGTCATGGAAGAGCACTATGGCCCCGCCGGTTTCACCGGTCTCATCAAGCATGGGGGTAAAGTGGATTTTGAAGTGCCTGGGGGTTTTCTCAAAAATATCAAGCGTTTCATCCAAGACAACCGTAGCTTTTTCGTGCATTATTTCTTTGAAGGTTGAGTCGAAGATCTCCGCCCACTCCTGGCTGAACAACGAGAAAATTTCTTTGTAGTGGCGGCCGTTTACCAGCCCGAAATTAGGAATATTGGCACGCTTTAAAAAATTGTCTGTGCAGTAGGCAAAGGTGCCGTCTTTATCAAACAAAAGAATGATGTCCGGGCTGTTGTCCAACAGCAGGTACATGAATTTTTCCTGCTTTTTTTGATCCGCGGAAATGGTCGCCTCAATATTTGTTTTTGTGGCGGCAACATTTTTGCTGCGCTCAAGCAAAATATTGAGCTGTTCGATCTGGCGCGCCAAACGTTTATTTTCGCGGTGCAGGCGGCGAATTTCTTCGGCGGACAGCATTTCGGGTTGCAGCTCTGACATAGCCGGTTCCTACAAAGCACAGGCGATGAACGTAAAATTGTGGAAGCGGTTGACGAGGTTGCCGTTGCCGTCAAAGTCAGGGCAAAGTTCGCCTCCCGCGTAAGCAAGCAAATACGGGCAGCGCCCGCCTATGGTCTTTTGGATTACATCTATTTCGGCCAAGTAATCGGCGCCTAAGGCCAAGTCTCTGGACATGCAGGGAAACATGAGCAGGGCGCTCGGCGTGTGCTCATTCAGAGCCTCCGTAACGGTGCTCCAGGCGGTTTTCAAAATATCGTCCATATCCAGCCTGCCCACGGCCAAGGTGGCGCCCTCAGGCATTTTGCCGCCGCACACGGCATACCCTTCCGGGGTTATTTTGTATATGGCTCTGGCCACTGGCGGGGTGCCGTCGGTATATTTGAGGATAAAAGGCACAACGCCGATATTTTCAATGCCGTTGTTTTTGGAGACGCCCAGCATTTCCATATACTGCATAAGCGGCATACCGTTGACTTCCCGCAATACTCCGCCCTCGGAATCGGTAATGATGGCTTTCTGCTTTTGAATCTTCTCATCGGAAATGACCTTCAGGAAAAAACGAGGACGAATGTCGCCATAGATAAAAACCATGGAAGCCGAGTCTTTTTCAGCACTGCCGTTGAAAATGGTATAGGAGTTTTCATATTCGAGGGTGTGATCGCAAGCCACCAGCCCTAAGATCGGAATATTTTCGGCAACGGTAAAAACAGCGTCAGCCATAACTTCGCCGCCGGTATGCTGCAAGGGGGCAAAAGCGATAATCAGCGCGGGATCTTCTCCGTGCCCCTGCTTCCCGCGGTAAAAGGCCTCGCGGACGCTCGCATCGGGGGTGTCGGTCAGAGGGCTCGAGCGGATGGCGGAAAATTGAACTTGATCGCTGGTCAGCACGCCAAGGCTTAAGGCGGCCATGCCGGCGCCCTGCGTTGCGGAATTGGCCATGGTTGTGCACCCTACAACGGCAAAGGGCAGGGCCTCGCAAACGGCTTTCATTACCCCGGTACCGATGAAGTCCGTGTAACAAAAGAGAATACCGACAGAATTTTTTCGTAAATTTTTATTTAAATCAAGTTGGTCTAAAATTTCCCGCACGGCAAATTCAGCATCATCGACTTCATCGGTAAAGGCGGTAAGCATTTTCAGCATGGCGGAGTTCCCCATCATAAATTTCCATAGAACAATTAATATACCAAAAAAGACAATAGATCCATCCCCTTTCAGGGAAGAGAGGATTTTTTCTCAGCATGCGTTAAAAAGAAAATGCTGCAGCGAAAATAAGGGCGTAGGTTTTTTGCGTGGCGGGCGTATGGGAAAATTGCCTTCCAATCGATTGACAATTGTTCTTTGGGGGCTTAAATAATATGTATGATGAATGCATATTATTTAAATGCGAACCCCGGTGAGGTTTTAGGGACAAAATGAACATGAAAATTGATCACAGAACGCTTAATATCTTTGGAGCATTCGGCTTGTTTTTGGCCGATCGGCTATTTGCGGCCATTGATGGGCAGCAGGAATTCACCCGCCAGGAGGGCATAGCGCTAATACAAATAGGACTGTTTTCCCCATCTTTCGCCAATTTGGAAACAAGTTTGCGCCTGACTCAGTCCGCGACTTCAAGGTTGGTGGACAAGTTGGCCGCAAAGGGGCTGGTTGTTAAAAAAGCGCGGGACGGCGACCCCAGGGAAAAAAATTTGCGTCTGACCCGGCAGGGCGAGGAGCGCATGGAAAAGATTCTGCGCGCCAGGCAGGCGACGTTGCACGATGTTTTCGAGGTGCTGGATACAGAGGAGATGGCCCGCCTGCTGACCATCGTTTCCAAAATTTTAACCGCAAATATCAGCAGCAAACAAGAGTCTGACCGGGTGTGCCGAATATGCGATTTGCCCAGATGTCCCCAAGACAGATGCCCGGCCCGCTATGCCGGGCAAGATGCTCTTGAGTCGCCCGAACCCAGGCGTCTGCCCACCCATTTATTATGATCAATAATCTGCCGGCGTTCATTTTTGCCGCGATTCTGCTCAATATTTCGCCCGGGCCGGATCAGGCTTACATCCTCAGCCGGACCCTGGCGCAGGGCCGCTTGGTGGGCTTTGTTTCCAGCTGGGGAGTCTGTTCCGGAGCGTTAGTTCATATTTTCGCGGCTGCTTTAGGCTTTTCGCTGATTTTGCAAAGTTCGTCCGCGGCCTATGCCCTGCTTAAATATCTGGGCGCGGGTTATTTGCTGTGGCTGGGCATAAAGGCTTTCAGGCATAATCGCGTTCACGCAGGGAAAAATGCAGGCGCGCCAGAGCAGATGTCCTTGGGCAGGGTATATGTGCAGGGCATCTTGGTCGATTTGCTGAATCCCAAAGCAGCGTTGTTTTTCTTAGCCTTTTTGCCGCAATTTATCCCGCCGGGGCAGCCGAATCACGTGGTTGCTTTCATTTTTCTGGGCTCCGCGGTTGTGGCTGTGGGGCTTGTTTGCGAAGCGGCCCTGGTCGTATTAACGCAGCATATTCTTGGCAGATCGCTACAAAATTCAAAAGCCGCAACTTATCTGAGTTATATGATGGGGCTGGTCTTTTTGAGTCTGGCTGTCAATTTCGCGTTTTTTGTTTGAGAAGGGGCTAGAAAAAGTTCGGAGAAATTCAGAGGGATTGTCCGGGAGTTTTACGCAGGCTCCGGGTTCTGCGCCGCTCTATCCACTCCAGCATGCGCATGCGGCTGTGCTCGCGGCTTAAAGCCTTACGCCGCAGCATGGCCTGATCGGCTTCATGCAGCAGCACATCCACGCTGAGGCCCAGGTCGGTTCCGGCTGCGCCCAAGGACAGAAATACAGGCATGCTTTCCGGGTTGCCGTTGCGCAGGCCTTGCTGCTCCTCCAACTTACGGATCACGCCTTCAGCCGCCCGGCTGGAGCAGCGGGGCATGAGCACGGCAAATTCATCGCCGCCTATGCGTGCGACAATATCGGTGGTTCGGACCACGCTGCGTAAAAGATCCGCGGCAATGACCAGCAGCCGGTCGCCCGCATCGTGCCCCAGCGAGTCGTTGACCACTTTCAGCGTGTCCACATCAACATAAATAACGGCAATCGGCTGGTCCTCCGAAGAAAGGTTTTTAAAGGCCTGCTCAAAATACAGACGGCTGTATAAATTTGTAAGGGAATCATGATTGAGCAAAGTGGTCAGGCTGTCCTGAGCCGCGCGCAGGTCGGTCACATCGGTGTGCAAGCCCACAACACGCCGCGCCCGGCCGTTCTCATCGCGTTCCACTATTTTGCCTCGGGAGAGCATCCAGCGGTAGGAGCCATCCGCAGCCAGAAAGCGATAAAGACTTTCAAACAAATCGCCCCGGGCCGGGGAATTTATGTAGGTCAGCTGCTGCAGGCGCGTTTTTTCAAGATCTTCTTTATGCATGCGGGTAAGCCAGGCTTCCAGGGTGGACGCAAACTCTTCCGGTCTGTAGCCGAGCATGGAGATAAAGCGCGGGCTGTAATACACATCGTCGGTTTCCGTGTTCCAATCCCACACGCCGTCGCGGGCCGCTTCCAAGGCAAAGCTGGCTCTTTCCTGCCAGGTAATCGCCGCGTCAAGCTTTTCCGCAAGGGCGTCCACGGAAATTAATATGCCGGCGACATACAGCGCTTTGCCTTGCGCGTTTCGCGTCACAACGGCTCCTTTGGATAAAAACCAGATATAGCTGTCGCTTGCGCAGCGCAGGCGGAAAAAGCTTTCCGTGTTGTCCCCGTGCTCCCGGCCGTTGATGACTTTCAGCCAACCTTCCCGTATGCGCGCAAGGTCTTCGGGGTGAATGCGCTTCAGCCAGTCGTCCAAAGTGGCGGGCAAGGGAAAGCCGTCGTTGAATGGAGCAATATATGTACTATTGTAATGCAGCCGGCGGCTGTCCGCCTCCAGAAGCCAGACGGCAAATGTATCCGGAGACAAAAATTTTAAAACATCGTCATAGCGGTCTTTATATTTTTTAAAGATGGATTCTGGGGAGGTGTATTTCAGCATAGCGGCGCGCCTTTTATATTATCCGGCCGGCCGGCTTTTCGGATTCTTGGTTGTGCATGCCAAATAAGTGCAGATACTGAACGATATATAATTATAATCGGGTTAAAGGCAAGAGATGCGGCAAGGGGCAACGCATAGCCTCTGACGGCCATATCCGGCCGGTCCACACGCGGTCGCCGTGAATTTTGCAACAGGTTTTCTTTTGAGAATGTTGTTTACGAACAACCGCGCCTTGACAAAGCAGCGGGACAAAGATAGGCAAAAATCTGTCAATTGAGCGGGGCGATTAGCTCAGGTGGATAGAGCGTTGGCCTCCGGAGCCAAAGGCCGCAGGTTCGAGTCCTGCATCGCCCGCCATTGCGCGCTGAAAGATTGGGGATTTGGGGCGTACTTCCCTGTCCCCTTTTTTATTTTGCACGCTTTGCGCATAGTTTTCTTGCCGGACGCGTTGCTTTTTAATACACATAAGCCATGGCCCACTCCATTAATTCTGTTAACCTGCTGTACAAAGGCAATTCGGCCGAAGCCGCCGGTCTGGCCCGCGAAATGACCCAGTGGCTGGAAAAACGACAAGTGGCCGTGCGTCTGGTTTTTTCCGGGCAAGGCACGCCCCATCCCGGCACGGATAACGAGCCCGATGCCGCTGCTGATCTGACCCTCGTGCTGGGCGGCGACGGCACTATTTTGGGCGCGGCCCGCAGCCTGCTTGCGCATGAAATTCCCATGCTGGGCATTAACCTGGGCGCGGTGGGCATGCTGGCCCCCATTTCTCCGCAGCAGTGGCGGGTCGCTTTAGAACAGGTTTTAAGCGGGGAAATGCTGGTCGAGAAGCGCCTGGCCTTAAGCTGCGGAGTGATGCGCCGGGACAAGCTAATTTACGAGGGTGTGGCCTTTAACGATGTGGCCGTGAACCGGGGGGCCCTAGCCCGCCTGATTACTTTGGATATCTTAATGGACGGCGCCCGCCTGGGAATGCTGCGCACCGACGGCGTGCTTGTTTCCACGCCCACCGGCTCTTCAGGATATTGTCTTTCTGTGGGCGGACCAGTGGTTTCGCCCTGCCTGGACTGTTTGATCATGGCCCCCATCTGCCCGTTTTTAAAAACCATGCCCCCCATGGTATTTACCAGCGATAAGCGTATTGAAATCGTGGTCAGCGCCATGCCGACCAACAGCGAAGCTTACCTTACCCGTGACGGACAGGAGGGCATTGTGCTGGAGATCGGCGACAAGGTGGTTGTCGGCGCGGCGGCGCATAAAGTTCTGCTGGCCCATTTGCCCGGGACCTCGTTTTACAGCCAACTTAAAGATCGCGGCATTTTGTAGGCGGGAGTCTGCTATCGGGCGAGCGCGCAAGGTTGTGGGCTTGCGGTTGACTTGTCGCGAACCTTGGGCTTTCAGCGGCGCGCTAAAGCGAAGCGTGAACGCTACTTTAGCGTGCAAGCGGGGTAAGACTGGGGGGGCGAGGCCCGCGAAGCGACAGCTGCGGAAGTGCGTCCGAAGGGTATACGATAAAAGGAGATCCGGATCATGAGTCCCGAACTGCAGGCAGACAGCGTAAGCTCAATCAGACTGGGCCGCAACCCGGCTATGGACGCCTGGCTGGATCATTTTCTTACGGAAAATAATCTGTCGTATCTGCTCAATCCCACGCTGGTGGCCACTCCGGAACAATTACGCTTTATGGTGGCTCTGGAAGAAAACCAGATCTACCTTCCCTGCTCGGATGCGATGTTCAGGCTTTTGCTGAACGAAGATTTTCCGGAGGAGCTCAAGCTGAGCTACCGCAACGTCTGGATTTTTGTGGAAGCCCTGGCCAGGGAATCGGCGGTGGAAAGTTATGTCCGGGAACGGGTTTTGGCTTTTTTGCGCCACCGTTTCCGCATTGCCGAAGACGAACACATTCTGATTCCGGCCCGGCTTTTAAAGCGTCTGCTTTCCGTGGTGCTTTCCGAGTGCGGCAACCCCGATCCTTACAGCAAGGTTCGCCGTGAGGCGGACCAGGCGGCTGTGGATTATCTGGCCGGCAGAGAAGTGCAAAAAACTTTGCACTGCTTGCCGCCGGACCTGGCCCAGGGCCGGGGCCTCGACGATCTGCGCTGGGCGTTGGATAAGATCGAATTGATGCGTTTGCTCAAAATGTCCACCTGGCGACGCATTTGGGAAGGTCCGGCTCCGGATGCGGAAGAATTGGCGGCCGATTTCGCTGCCGCTTGCCCGACGGCCGCAGCGCTCAAGCAAATGCTGGGTCCGGGCAGCCGCAAGAAAATTCTTTATTTGCCCGATACTTGCGGCGGCGTGATTTTTGACCTGGCCATTGTTCGCTCACTGTTGCGCCAGGGGCACCAGGTGGTCATGGCCTTTAAGGAAGGCTTCAATTTTCACGTGCCCACTCTGTGGGATTTTGAGAAAAATCCCGCTTTGAGCGCGGCTGCGGAAGGGGCGTTTTTCCTGCATGATGAGGCTTGCTCGAAAAACGACCTGCTTCGGGTTTTGCGCGAGCACCGCCTGGTGATCATTTCTGACGGCACCCGCGAGCAGCTCAATCTTTGCCGCGTCAATGTCACTTTTTCCAGGGCCTGGAAAGAGTGTGACATCGTTATCGCCAAAGGCAAGCGCAATGCCGAGGTGCTGCTCGGCTCCTCCCATTTGTTTACCCGCGACATTATCAGCGCCTACCGCACTCTTGAAGGCGAGTTTGTGCTGGAGGTCAAACCCAAGGCCCCCTGGGTGCGCAAGTACAGCGAGAGTGACCTTAAAGCCAAAGCCGACAGCATTATTCGAGCCATGCACGAAGCCAAGCAGCAGGGCAAGAGCGTCATGTTTTACAGCGCCATTATCGGCAGCATTCCGGGGCAGACAAAAACCGCTGTGGAGCTGGTGGACGTGTTTACCCGGCACCTGCGCGAACGTCTGGACAATGTGTTTGTGCTCAACCCGGCCGAGCACTTTGAGACCGGCATGGACGGCGACGACCTCATGTTCATGTGGGAGATGGTGCAGCGCAGCGGGCTTTTAGATGTCTGGCGCTTCCAGACCGTGCAGGACATTGAGGACAGCTTCCGGCTGCTGGACAGAAAAGTGCCCGGCATCTGGTCCGGCAAAGATTCCACCTACTCCACAGGCTGCACTAAAGAAATGAACATTGCATTGGATATGCAGTCCAAGCATCCTGAACTGCAGATTATCGGCCCCAGCCCTGCTAACTTCTTCCGACGCCGGGAGTACGGCATCGGCAAATATTTTGATGTAGGCATTAAAATATAACAAGCACGAATATGTATCCTCAAAAACGTTGTTTTTTTTGTTGCAACTCGTGTCGGCATCGTTTAAACATTGTGACATATATTAATAAAATTACATCTCCAAGAGGAGTTACAAAAATATATGAGTCAAGAGCATGCCTTATCTTTTGTTAAAGATGAATTGAAGAAGTGTTTTGCGGCCCAGGTGCTGGCCACGGCGCAGTGGCACGATGCCAAACCGCAGAGTGTGGATGAGGTCTGCGGGCCTGATCTGCAAAATAATCCCGGCAAAATAGAAGCTTTGTCCGCCTTGGTGCTGGGGCAGCATTTTATGAATTTTTCTCTTTGGCATATCGAAGACGACGCCAGACGCAAAGATGTGGGCGATAAGGTTATTGCCGACTGCAAACGGACCATCGACGGCTTTAACCAACGCCGCAACGATTTTATGGAAAAGGTCGACGCCTGCGTTGTGGCGGTCAGCTCGCCGTATTTGGCCTCCGGCGTTTCCCGCTACAATACCGAATCTTTGGGCGCGGCTGTGGACCGCATGTCCATTTTAAGCCTAAAAATTTACCACATGCGTGAAGAAACCGAACGTAAAGACGCATCGCCGGAGCATATCGCCTCTTGCGAGCGCAAGCTGGCCGTGCTGGGCGAACAACGCGCCGACCTCGGCAACGCCATTTTGGATCTGGTGGACGAGTTTGCGACCGGGCTGAAGGCGCCCAAAGTTTATTATCAGTTTAAAATGTATAATGACCCGGCGCTAAACCC